>SGYJ01000024.1 GCA_004214275.1 Acidimicrobiales bacterium
CGGCTGCGTAATCGCGAGCAGGCTCGCAACCGTCGGTCGTAAGGTCCAATTAATTGCTCGAGGCCCCCACCTTCACGCCCTTCAGACCAAAGGTCTGACTCTGACGCAGAATACCGAGGGAACTTGGAATCTTCCGGCTGAAGAATCCGCCCAAGAACTTGATTTGGATGACCAGACCGTCGTTTTGCTCGCAATGAAAACTGATGACACATTCGATGCGATGGAACAGCACTCGTCGATGTACCGAGACTTACCAGTGGTGTGTTGCCAAAACGGGGTCACAAACGAAGAATGGCTTTTCGCTAGGGGCTACAAGACCTATGGATGCACAGTCATGGTTGGTGCGGAAATAACTCACCCTGGAACTGTTCGACATTCGGGGGGAAAGCTCTTAGAAATAGGTAATTGGCCGTCGGGAAGCGATGAGATATCGCGATCTCTGGTTTCGGATCTAGGGGCGTCAGGCATGGATGCGTCAGTCGACGAGCGAGTTATTGATGGTAAATGGGGAAAGCTCGTCAGAAATCTCGCCAACGCTTATCTAGCTTTGACAGATCTGTCAGTTCAAGAGGCCTCCTGTGATCCTCGAGACCGTCAATTCATGGCCGATGTAAACGAAGAAGCTGCAGACGTGTTGGAGGCTGCCGAGATTTCAGCTCGCATGGTCGGCAAACGAAACTTACGGGAACAAATTGCCCGCCTTCGCGAACCCGGCAATTGGCCGGCAAGACCCGCTGTTACAGAAGCAACCAGGTCATATCCAAGCACTTGGCAAGATCTCACATCCCAGAGAAAAAGAGTTGAAGTCGACCACTTCAACGGCGCCATCGTCCGCCTGGGGGAAAAACATCGGGTGCCGACCCCACTAAATCGGATCCTAAGAGATCGTTGTGTCACAGCTGCGGAGAACCTGGTGCTTCCCGGCTCAGAGACAGCCGATTCGTTGCGGTCAGCTGCTGTCTAAGTGCCCGGAGTGGGACTCGAACCCACACGCCCCGTTAAGAGCCGAGGGGTTTAAGCCCTCTGCGTCTGCCTTTCCGCCACCCGGGCCAGTTTACATTTTGCTGTAAGCCTACGCCCCAAGGTCAGTTGCGCCGCCTTGTTACGCGGCCTCGATATTATCGCCCACGGTTGGGTGATGAACTAACACAGTTCGTTTAACTCTCGATATTGGCTTTTGTTGTCGGCCAGTTTGCGTCGCGGCACTCCACAAGAGGTTTCGAAGCTTTCCTGCCTTTTCTGTTGACATGTCGTTACAAAGAACTACGCCGTCAATCATGTCTGCAATCACCGCTTCGAAAGGTCTGTCTTTTATGCGAACGGCAACAATGCTTCCACGACTCAGGCGACGCACAGTTCGATCGACGTCACCGGACCGGGGAGGGCTCTTGAATCCTGGAACCTCGAGACCACAACTGGCAACAACTTGCGTAATGGTTTTCGCCACAATTGCAAATCGGACTGACGGAGCACTTTCAATTGTCGACACAGACCCGGGTTTGCTATCTGCAGCCGCGTTCGAATCAACATCCTGATTGTGAACTTTATTGATTGCGATTTCCATCGAATTAAGAATCCAATAGGGGTAGGACAATCAGGTAGATGTCGTCGACACGGTTACTTACGTTGACAGCGGTTTAGTTATTCAACTTATGCGTTGAGTGTCGATTGAGGACTCATACTCGGGGCTACCGTAGATCTGTGGACACCGCCGATAGCCTCGCCAAAAAGCCAACGTCGAGCGATCCACGTCTCACGCCAGCACAGCAGGCCACACTGGATCTCATCCGATTACCAGTTGAGGAGCGCATCACTCATAAATCAACCCTCCGAGCTCAAATTCAACTGGAGTTAGAAAAAGAAACGGTCGATCTCGTCGATCAAATTGAGGAACCTTTATGGGTATCTAAACGACAGTTGCAAGCAGTCACCGGTTGCGAAGCCCTCTATGAAGCACAACAAGCTGAGTCCTTCGAGTGGAAGCTTCCGATGACACGTGGCCAGATATTTCACAAGTGCGTCGAACTCTCGATACACATTTCGCCTCCGCGAGCTGCTCCTGAACTCGTCGACGAGGCGTTAGCGAGCCTCATGAACCGTGGCGATGGTTTAGCTGACTTTTTGCTTGATTTAAACGATGTCGAAAGGGCAGAGATACGCAGCGATGTTGCATCTCTACTGCAGACTTTCTTCGATACCTTCCCCCCTCTTCGACCTGCCTGGAGTCCCACTACTGAGTTACCCAGAAAGGTCCTGCTCCACCGGGGCAAAATCGTATTACAAGGCAGGTTTGATCTGACAGTGGGCGAACCAGATGAACTGACTGCCGGCCGAGTTCTGCTGGAGTTAAAGACTGGTCGAGCGGTTCCGCACCACCTAGATGATTTGCGTTTCTACGCGTTGCTGGAAACGCTCGTCGTCGGAGTTCCCCCCTCTCTTTTGGCAAGTTTTTATGTCGATGCAGGAACAGTTCAGGTCGAAGCGGTGGACGAGGACCTGTTGCGTTCGGCGATCAGGCGTACCGGCAACAGCATCAGCCGATTAATTCAGCTTCGGCTCAAAAAAGTCCAACCGGAAAGACGGCCAAGTGGCTCTTGTAGGTGGTGTCCAATCGCTGAGGACTGTCGACCTGGTCAAAGTTGGTTAGAAGAGGCCGATGGCGGCGGAGCTTGGTGAACTGAGCTGTTCAAGTGACTTCTATACACCGACAGCAAGATCAGAAATTAACTGCCAGAGTTCTTCACGCCGCGCTGCCCATTCCTCAGAAGTGATACCAAACCGCATGTGGTCTTCCCAGGTTCCCGCTATTCTCAAATAGCCCTCGGCAAGACCCTCGTAACGGATTCCGAGTTTCTCTACAACTCGAAGGCTCGATTCATTTCTCGGAATGATCGATATTTCGAGGCGATGCAGTCCCGCCCTATCAAAAGCGTGTCCGAAGACAGCGACCAACGCTTCAGGCACGAATCCGCGTCCAGCCCAGCGTTCATCTACCCAGTAACCAACATGCCCACTCTGAAATGCCCCTCTGGCAACATTGTTGACGTTGATTTCTCCACAGAAGTGACCTCGATGCCACATAGACCATGCAAATCCGGTTCCGAGCTGGCGTTCGCGGTCTCGAGCATTACAGCGCGCCGCGAATGCAGCAGGGTCTTGTGTGGGATCAGGGGCACCTGGTACGACTTCAGGTTCCCATTTGGTCAACCAACTCATGCAACGCTGACGAACTTCACTCCACTGCGCAAAATCATGGGGCTGCAAACTGCGTAACAGCAGCCGTGGGGTGTGCAGATCATTCACAGTCGGAACACTAGCTCGCCGAGGTCATCTCTATTCAACCGCCAAGAGCTCGAACGCCAATCCGTCTAGGAGATCCGACTCGCGAACCAGACACTCCTCCAGTTCCCAGTGGCGCATGACGGCGACCAAAATGCAACATCCCGCGACTATTACATCGGCTCGTGCAGCTTCAAGACCAGGATTATATTTTCGTATCTCAAGTGACTCAGTTGCCAGAGTTCTGAATACATCCTCTGCAGCTCTTCGGCTAAGTACAAAGCCATCAATAATTTGCGGATCGTAGGGCTCCAACCCAATTTCGACCGCCGCAATGGTGGTGATTGTTCCAGCGACTCCCACAACAGACTTCGCCGTTCCCATAATCGCATGGTCCCTGTCGATGTCGTCTAGGTGCAAACGAGCGACCTGGATAGCCCCGCTTAACTCTTCGGGTTTAGGTGGGTCGTTGATAAAGAACTGTTCCATAAAGCGAACAGATCCCATGTCAACAGATCGATGTATCTCTGCGGCATGAGTTCCGTAGGAGAATTCGGTAGAGCCTCCTCCTATATCAATGACGAGGAATGGCCCGTCGGTCGAAGGCAAGCCTGCGGTCGCTCCCAAAAATCCATAGCGGGCCTCTTCTTCTCCTGACAAGAGCTCAAGTTCATGATTCAAAGCTGCCGAGACGGGTTCGAACAGGTCGGCGCGGTTGACTGCATCGCGAGCGGCACTTGTGGCGACTGCTCTGATTCTTTGGGCACCGTTCTCCGAAATAAGTGACTTGAATTCATCAACTGCATCTAGGACACGACCTATTCCCTCTTCGCTGAGTCGGTCCGTTTTCCCTAACCCGCGACCTAGCCCGGTAATGCGATGAGTCCGTATGTCTACAGAGGTTCCGTTGGTTATCAAAAGGCGGGTTGTGTTGGTGCCAAAGTCCAAGATCGCAACGGGCGTGTCATCAGCCAAGGTCTGTTGCCTCTAACTGCTGAACAACCCATTCACCGACCGGGTCATCGCCGACCGCCAGATAATGGGCCAAGTGAGTGTGCAGGCATTTGACGCCCTGACGCGTGCCGCCAACTCCACCTGCCGGTCGTGGACCTACATGCCCGGCTGGAATCTGAGAGTCCCGTTCCGCCGCGTAACGCTCATGGGCTGCCGCCAAATCATCAGAGTCCACCGCTAGCTCCGCTGCTTGAACTCCTCCGTCTCCTTCAAGTCGCGCTACAAGCCGAGATAGTTTGCGACCCACAAGCCAATAGCGTGTCGGCATCGGCCGGCCATTTTCCATTATGGGTCCGTTGCGAATTACAACTGGTTCCCCGCTGCTATCGACCACAACTACCTCAAAATTGACCTCGGGTCGTCGACCCAATAGCTCAGCTACTTTTGCGATCTCAACTGGCGACGGGCGAGCGACCGAGGACACTTTCGCGGCATCGATAACCATGATCCAGTGACTTTGCTGTTACCGCTTGCGGCGACGCAAAAGAACTAACACGAGAGCAATTAGAGCGAATGGGCCAAATCGTTTAAAGAGCGGCGCGCCAGCTGTATCAAGCAGATCAACAGGTTCTGGTTCCGGCATATCAATTTTTCGTGGCCCAGAGTCACCCTCGACGGCCTCGTCATGGCTTTCAGAGTCGTCGTCTTCGGACTTACTTTCTGATCCTTGTTCACGTTCACTTGATTCGAGAAGTTTTTGTTCGAGACTTTCAACAAACTGCCCAATCAGCTTTTCTGATACATCAGCCATCACGCCCCGCCCGAACTGAGCGACTTTGCCAGTGACTTTCAGATCGGTAGTTATGACGATGTTGGTTCCATCACCATCGGCAGTCATCTCGGCTGTCACTTCCGCCGCAGCATTGCCAGCCCCGCGCGTATCGCGTCCACTTGCGTCTAGGACCAGTCGATATTGACTCTCATCCTTTTCTTTGAACTTAGCGACGCCTTTGTATTGAGCCGTGATGGGTCCGACCTTGACCTTCACTAGTCCTTTGAATTCTTCGCCGTCAATCTCTGTTAGTTGTGCACCAGGCATGCAGGGCGCGATGTACTCAACATCTGTCAAGGTGCCCCATGCCTGTTCAATCGGGACACCAACTCGGAATTCATTTTTCAACTCCATTGTCCGAGATCCTCCACAGTATCTATGTCGTCGGGAGAGCCTTCGCAGGCTACCTGCTCAACCAGTTCTGGCCTCGTACGTAGTAAAACTCGGGCTCCTTCGTCTCCAGATCGCGGAAGTAGCGGCCACACTGACTTTTCGAGACGAACCGGATTTCCAGCAAGACCATCGTAGTTAGCGACCGCTATAGGTGCGTTGCTGTTACTCAACCGCTTCCAGCTCGAACTAAGAACTCCCGGCTGGTCAGCTAATCCAACGATAAGAGCATCGAAACCCGCTGCTTCAGCCCAGTCCACCGCAACACTGAGCGATGTAGCTATTCCATGTTCGAATTCAGGATTTTCGACAACTACTAGCTCAGAAAACGCTGTCAGAGCCGGAGACAACTCAGTAGCGCCTGCAACTAGCAGGTAGCCAGACAAACCGGAGTTCACCATAGAGCGCGCTGCATGAGTAACCACGGCTTCGCCGCCTATGTCAGCAAGAAGCTTATGAGTTGGTCCTGCGAAACGTGACCCACTTCCTGCCGCGAGTAGGACTCCAGCTACTTTCACAACTTCAGTAGGACCTGGGCAGGCCAAGAACCTTGTTAGACACATAGTTCAGAACCATTTCTTGGCTGACCGGGGCAATCTTCATCAGACGACTTTCACGCCAGTACCGCTCGACGTCATATTCTTTGGCGTAACCGAAGCCTCCGTGAGTTTGCATTGCCCTATCGGCGCATTCAAACGCAGCTTCGGAAGCTAGATACTTTGCAAGGTTCGCCTGTGCTCCACAGTCAAGTCCGTTGTCGTAACGCCACGAAGCGTCCCTGATGACTAACTCTGCTGCATGGAGTCGCGCGTGACTATCAGCCAGGGGAAAGGCCAAGCCCTGGTTCTGACCTATTGGGCGTCCAAAAATCACTCGCTGGTTCGCGTAGTCGACTGCTTTGTTCAACGCAGCGCGTCCGATACCAAGGGCCTCTCCCGAAATAAGGATCCGTTCGGGGTTCAGGCCGTCCAATATGTAGCGAAAGCCCTCCCCTTCTTCGCCGACCCGACGACTTAAAGGCACCCGCAACCCGTCATAGCGAACTTCGCAGGAAACAACAGCGTTACGTCCAACTTTTGGGATCGGGGTTATATCTACGGCGGGGTCTTTTAGGTCAACAAGGAGGAGCGTCATGCCTTGAGTCGGTCCATCACACAGTTCTTTCGGGGTGGTCCTTACCAACAGCAAGCAGACGTCACAATACGGTGCCTTCGTCGTCCACACCTTTGCGCCTGTAATGACATATTCATCGCCATCTCGTTCAGCTCGAGTTCTAATCGAAGTGGTGTCAGTTCCAGCGTCAGGTTCCGTAACTCCAAAGGCAGCATGAAGTGACCCGTCAGCAACTTTCGGGAGAATTTCGTTAGCAAGTTCGGGTGACCCATATTTTCTTACCGGCTCCATACCAAAGATCGATAAGTGAATCGCTGAACAGCCGTTCATTGCGGCACCGCTTGCAGCAACTTCTTCGAGAACAATCGATGCTTCGGTAATACCTTGGCCTCCACCGCCAAACTCCTCGGGAATGGCAATACCTATCCAGCCTCCATCAGCCATCGCGTCATAAAAGTCCCAGGGGAATTCGTGCTGTTCATCTTTCTCCCGCCAATATTCGTCGGGAAACTGAGCACAAACTCGTCGGACACCTTCACGAATAGCGTCATGATCTTCAGATGAGGAAAAATCCATACTGTGAAAGGTAGTGGGCAACGAGCCAGTTGGCTCAGTGAATCGACCCTTTGCCTTCACTTAAGCTTGGGGCTTCGCGTCCGGTTCGCAAAGCGATGATCTCTGCGACAATCGAGACTGCAGTTTCCTCCGGTGTTCTGCCCCCAATATCCAGCCCAATCGGTGATCTAACTCGCTCAAGTTCGGCTGAAGTGACACCTTCCTCAAGTAATCTCTCAACCCTCTTTTCGTGAGTTTGGCGAGAACCCATAGCTCCTAGGTAGCCGACTCTCGTCGGTAAGGCTCCCATAATCGCCGGAACATCGAATTTGGCGTCGTGAGTCAAAACACACACAGCGTCCCGCGGGCCTAGATCGCTACCTATTCGTTCTAATAACCGGTCGGGCCAGTCAACAACTACTTCATCGGCCATTGGGAACC
The DNA here is from genome assembly GCA_004214275.1 of Acidimicrobiales bacterium. Classification (GTDB taxonomy): domain Bacteria; phylum Actinomycetota; class Acidimicrobiia; order Acidimicrobiales; family Poriferisodalaceae; genus MedAcidi-G3. The sequence continues at coordinate 7,565 of SGYJ01000024.1, forward strand.
GCCGACGAGTCGCGAAAACTTCACGGGCATCGCAGACGGTGACTCGAAAACCCAGAAGTTTTCCTTGGCTCGCCAAAGCCCTAGTGAAATCAACCGCTCCGAATATCACCAGGTGCGGTCGCCGCGCATGACACTCAATAAAGACACTGAGATCGTGTTGACGCGCTTCGCCTTCAGGTCCGTAATGTCGAACTTCGCTAGTTCCGGCTTCGAGCATCGCAATAGCGTCTCGACTTACAACACGATCTAGCGCCTCTCCTCCGAGACTGCCAAGAGCAAACCCTGATTCCTCAATCAATAGTTTTGCGCCAACCTCTGGTCCTTCAATCAACGTGGCTAACGCCACCGGTACTTCCGAGCGGATCGAGTCTCGGAAACGCTCATATATCGACGTCACCAGTCAAGTTCCTCGATAAACAGATGGATCGTCCCGCCACATGTCAATCCCACTGCGAATGCTTCATCGTCGCTGTAACCGAAAGAAGTGATGCCTGCCTGCCTGCGACCCTCTAACAGTTCAATAGCTTCTCCGACCACGGCGCCTTCGACGCAACCTCCCGAAACTGATCCAGCGACCTCTCCACGAGCATTAACTGCCATAGCGGCACCGGGGTCGCGAGGGCCGCTACCCTCAATATCCACTACTCGTGCGATAGCTACCTTTTCCCCGGACATAAACCATCTTTCGATGTCATCGAAGATTTCATCCATACCTAAATGCTCCCATGTTTACGCCGAGACAGTCTCAGCAAGTCGCTCAAGTGATTCAAAAGAGTGCCCTTCAATGAAAGCATCCGTGTGAGGCAGTGCCGCCGCCATTCCACGGGCTAACGGTGCATAGCCGGGCGTGTGTTTAAGTGGGTTTACCCAAATCTGTCGGTAGCTAACGCGGTGTAGTCGTTCCATTTGCTCAGCTAATGCCTCGGGCTCTCCGCGATCCCATCCATCTGAAAGGAGCACCACTATGGCTCCGCGCGCCATCCCTCTCAAACCCCATAATTCGTTAAATTCTTTCAACGTCGCTCCAAGGCGGGTTCCCCCGGACCAATCAGCTACGGCATGCGCAGCCGCTCGAAGAGCAGCATCTGGGTCTCGAGACGAAAGCTCGCGAGTGATACGTGTTAGTCGCGTACCTACCGCGAACGCTTCCACCCGTGTTCTTCCCACCACTGTTGCATGAGCGAATCTGATAAGCGCTCGAGCATACGGTTCCATCGAACCCGACACGTCTACCAGCAGAACCAGGCGGCGCGGGCGGTGGTCTCTTTGGACAAACTTTCTATGTATCGGTTCACCACCCATTGCCAAGGCGGCGCGCACTGTACGGCGTAGGTCAGGGTTCCTTGTCTGACGTTTCGATGGCAGTCTTCTTCGAGAAGGACGAGTAGTCGATGTGAAACGGAGACCTGATATCAGTCTTTTCAATTCATCCAGTTCTTGTTCACTGCATTCTGCGAAATCTTTTTCCTTGAGTGTTTCTAGAGCGCTGTAACGAACCTGGAGCGTGGGCCCTGAAGACGTCGTGTCGTCTTCTGGAAGGTCGTCATTCTCTTCGGCACTATCTAAGGAGATTGACACCGAGATAGGCGGCAATTCGACGTCAATGCCCGATGATTGTTTTCTTTCCCAAAAAACCGCGAATGCCCGGTCAAATTCCTCAATTTCTTCGGGGTCAGCGACGAGAGTTGATCTCCCTGCCCAATAGACGGCATTTCGCTCATCGAGTCCCACCAGTCCAAGAGCTTCGACGAATAGTTGCACGCGACTCACTGGTACTTCTAACCCTAGACCTCGAAGAACTTGACTAAAGCTGACGGCTATTCGGGTAGGACTATTTTCTGACTTGACCAAGAGTGTTTCATTCATTTGCAGCGGCAGCCATGATCATCTCAATACCTTGGGCCGAAACCCGCTCCTGATCCTCTCGATATTTTAGAACGGTACCCAACGTCGCTTTAATCGTTTGTTCATCGAGGACCGACTCCCCAAGCTTTCCTAACGCCGTCGACCAATCAATCGTTTCAGCAACCCCTGGTGGCTTATACAAACCCATGCCCCGCATTGCATTAACTGCAAGCGCTACCTGTCGCGCAAGTTCGTTATCGACTTCCGGAGCTTTCAGTCGGATGATCTCGACTTCGCGTTCAAGATCAGGGTGATCAACCCAGTGATAGAGACATCGCCGCTTCAGCGCGTCGTGTACGTCTCGTGTCCGATTTGAGGTGACAACCACCAAAGGAGGTATTTCACTACCAAAGGTCCCCAACTCGGGGATCGTTACCGTGTGATCTGAGAGAACTTCGAGCAGAAACGCTTCAAATTCATCATCTGCTCGATCAACTTCGTCGATCAACAGCACCGGCCGCTGGTCGGTGTAGTCGATTGCACGAAGCAGCGGTCTGCGAATAAGGAACCGTTCTGAATAGAGCTCATCCTCGATCGCTTGAGAGTCTTTCTGTGCTCTGCCTGACGCCTCCGCTGCTCTGAGGTGGAGCAACTGTCGCGTGTAATCCCACTCATAAAGCGCCTGGGACGCGTCAATTCCTTCGTAGCACTGGAGTCGAATCAGATCACCGCCTGTCCATGCAGCTAGAACCTTTGCCAGTTCCGTCTTGCCAACGCCAGCATCCCCTTCGAGAAATAGCGGTCGCTGCATAGTGATCGCTAGGTAGACGACGGTAGCGAGACCTTCATCGGTCAAATAATTGCGGTCACTCAAGGCTGACGAAACTTCTGAAGGAGAGTTAGGAATGTTAAACATGCGCTAATCAGAATACGGGCTATATCGGAATTAGCCCTCACCGGGCCTTCATTCAGCAGAGTGACCCTCTTTCCATATATGTTGCCGCGAGACATTTGAAGGGATTTTGGGAAATGGATCTAGGTATTAACGGAAGGACGGCCGCTGTAGCTGCGGGCTCGGCAGGTCTGGGATTGGGAACGGCGAAAGCTCTTGCCGCGGAGGGCGTCCGCCTCGCAATTTGCGGTCGAGATGGCGCAAAGCTCGCAGAGGCTGTGAGCGCTATCGGTGGAGATGTAGTGCCCATTGAGGCAGATTTATCAAGCCCGGATTCGGGACGGACCTTTGTCGAACAAGCTATTGCTGAATTAGGTCATCTGGACATATTGGTCACCAACGCAGGTGGACCTCCTCCAGGTACTTTCGAAAACACTGACTTGGATTCATATCAGGCGGCCTTCGACATGAACTGTCGAGCAATGATTGAGATGTGTCGGACGGCTATTCCTGCGATGCGCGAACGCGGCTGGGGTCGAGTTTGTGCAATCACAAGCGTCGGAGTTAAACAACCAATCGAATATTTGATGGCCAGTTCGGTTGCTCGGGCGGGTCTCACTAGTTTCCTGAAGATCACGGCCCGAGAGGTCGCCGCTGACGGCGTGACAATCAATTCGGCACAACCAGGGACACACTGGACCGATCGCGTGGCAAAGATCGTTCCAGACAGAGAGACCGCTGCATCGACGGTTCCTGCCCGGATCACTGGTGACGCAGACGATTTTGGCGCAGCGGTAGCGTTCCTCTGTTCAGAACAGGCGAAGTTCATCACCGGGACCGGACTACTGATCGACGGAGGTCAAGCATCCGGGCTTCTAGATTGATCAGGCGCGCGAGCCGGTCATAGTTCTGATTGTCTGCTTTGTTGTGTCGCCAAACGGCAGAGCTTATGAAATACCGCTGGCTTCCAAGGCCCGTTTGGTAAGCACACGAGCCAAGTGATCTCGGTACTCAGGCGACGCGTTGAGATCGGTGGGAGCATCAGTTCCATCAGCTGCTGCTTCCGCCGCTTCCACCGCCGAGGCTCCTCCCGCTAATGCCGCCTCAACCGCTTCAGCCCGAAGGGGTGTTGAACCCATGTTCACCAATGCGATCTGTGCCGCGCCCTGAACTTCTACCGCAGCCACACCCACAATCGCCCAGTCCTGTGCTCGCCGATTGAACTTTTGATAGCTCCACGAAGCTCCCGGTGCTTTCGGAACTCGCACCTCCGTAAGCATCTCGTCGTCAGACAGGGCTGACTCAAAGTAACCAGTAAAGAAATCGGCTACACCAATCTCACGTTGGCCATTCGGTCCTTCAGCTACAAGCGAACCGCCCAAAGCTAAAATGGCGGCTGGCAAATCTGACGCGGGGTCAGAGTGTGCGAGTGAACCACCAAGGGTCCCTCTATGTCGGACTTGAGGATCACCGACCTTGCTCGCAACATGAGCGAGAAGCGGACACTCCGCTATCAAAAGATCACTGGTTTCCAAGCTGCGATGCTTGGTCAGCGCTCCAATTGCTATGTGATCTCCGCGATCGTCTATATAGCTGAGGTCTTCAACGCCAGCAATGTCGACGAGAACGCTAGGCACGGCTAGCCGTAACTTCATCATCGGTATGAGGGAATGGCCTCCCGCAAGGAACTTCGCTTCGTCACCATGCTCAACGATCAGAGCAACCGCCTCTTCCGATGAGCCGGCTTTCTTGTAGTCAAAGGCAGCTGGAATCATTTCATTAGCCTTTCAACTCACGTCCTGGCCACTGCAGGCCAGGACCGCTTTGACAATGTTGTGGTATCCGGTGCACCTGCAAAGATTTCCTTCAAGTCCTTCACGAACTTCATCTTCGGTAGGTGCAGGATTTTCATCAAGCAACGAACAGGCGGCCATCACCATGCCAGGGGTGCAGTATCCACACTGCAAGCCGTGGTTATTTTGAAAACTCTCCTGCATCGGATGAAGTTCGTCAGATGAAGGAGCAAGACCCTCGATCGTTGTGACTTCCTGACCGTCAGCTTGAACTGCCAACATTGTGCAGGACTTGACCGATTCGCCGTTCACATGGACTGTGCATGCTCCACATGAGGATGTATCACAGCCCACATTTGTGCCAGTAAGCCCAAGTTCATCACGTAGGTAGTAGACGAGCAGCGTTCTGGCCTCGACCTCACTTACATGACCCGTTCCATTTACGGTGACGCTGAGTTCCACAGTTGTTCCCTTCCTCCAACAGCAGGGCGACCTTTAGGTCGGCCTCAATCATGCCCTATTGGAGGCCTTAGTGCCTCACCGAATGCCACACTTCTTCGATTCATTTCACAAAGACTATGGAGACGGGGACCGGTAACGAAGTTTCCTTGGTGACCACCAAACTCGGTGTGCAAAATTCTTAATACAAATTTTTACTTATTTTGATGGCTATGAACATCTATTTCAAATAAGAGTTAGATAAGTTGCTAACTATGCCAGTGGTTGAAACAGCTCATCAACAGACGGCGAATACCAAGAACCAAATTTTAGAGAACGCCCGCGAACTATTCGCCGAACACGGCTACGACGGCACATCAATTCGACAATTGACCGCAACCTTAAACATCACACCTGCAGCACTCTATTACCACTTCGCCTCGAAAAACGATGTACTTGAGGGCCTCGCCGCCAAGCTTCACGATGGTAGCGACGACTTACTGAAGCGGATCAGCAAATTCGATCAAAGCCCCAAATCAATGCGAGAAGCGCTCAGTCAGTATTACGACTTACTAGCTGACGACATCCACGTGTTCCGATTGGTTTATAACGATGCAGCTATTCAACACAGCCCTATTGGACAGCGACTACGCAGTCAAGCTCGCGAGTTTTACGCCTACTTAGTTGGTCCCGATCCTTCGGTTGAGGACAGGATGCGTGCCGCCGGAGCCGTTGGCATCATCAGACTCTCACTCGAACAACGCGGCGTCGATCCCGACAAGCACAGAGAAGTTGTTGTGGAGCGGGCGTTTCGCGTCATGAGCGACGTATAAAAAGAAGCCCTTATCTCGACTTCCCAGTTATTAGATGCTCGACTCCTGGGAGATACCAGCCTCGCGGAAAATCGATGACGTCAGCTGGAACTACGACCCGAAAAAGCTCGTCACCAGGCTCTACTAGAGACATCTGCTTTCGAGCCTCTCGTTTGATAATTGTTTTGTCTTGCGCTCGTTCCAGTCGCGTCTCAAGATCTATACGGAGTTGTTCAAGTTCAATCAACTCTTGCTTGGCCTGATCGATGCTTCTTCCTTGGTCTCTGTACTTCTGATATGGAAGCAACGTGGTAGCCGCAAGCGCGACCACCGCTGCTGCGACAACCACGACTAGGGTTCTCCGTCCAAGTCGACCAAGGCGAAATTTTCTCGCTAACGAAGCGACTTTCCCAAATGGAGTCAGCGTCCTCCTCGACTGTTCATCACGAGAAGTGCTTTCCTTCGTTTCGGCGAAAGGATCAGTCAAGCGCCAAAGCTTTCTGACCTAGATACGCAGCTGCTTCGCCGAGCTCTTCTTCGATTCGCAACAGTTGGTTGTACTTGGCAACTCGGTCTGAACGAGCCGGTGCTCCGGTTTTGATCTGACCACAATTGGTGGCTACCGCCAAATCTGCGATCGTCGTATCTTCTGTCTCTCCGGAACGGTGCGACATCACACTTGTGTATCCGCTAGCAGTTGCCAACTGCACGGTGTCGAGTGTTTCAGTCAACGTACCTATTTGATTGACCTTGACCAGAACGGAATTAGCGATACCGCGTCGTACTCCATCCTCAAGACGGTCGCTATTCGTGACGAAAAGGTCATCTCCCACCAGTTGGATCTTCTCTCCAAGCATTCCTGTCAACGCTGACCAACCTTCGAAATCTTCTTCATCCATCCCGTCTTCTATAGAAACAATGGGGTACCGATCACACAGGTCTGTCAGATACTGCGCAAATTCACTCGACCCGAGGCTTCTGCCTTCACCCGATAGTTGATACTTTCCGTCGATGTAGAACTCCGTTGCTGCGGCGTCAATGGTCAGAGCCATGTCATCTCCGGGCCTGAATCCAGCTCGCTCCACCGCTTCGACTAACAAAGCAAGCGCTTCTTCATTGCTGGCTAGATTTGGCGCGAAACCACCTTCATCACCTATTGCAGTTGAAAGCCCACGATCGTTGAGTACCGACTTAAGAACGTGGTAGGTCTCGATTCCCCAACGCAAGCCCTCAGAAAACGATGCCGCGCCAATAGGCATAATCATGAACTCTTGAAGATCAACGTTGTTATCAGCATGTTCCCCTCCATTGATGACGTTCATCATCGGGACAGGGAGGACGTGAGCATTCGCTCCTCCGAGGTAACGGTAGAGCGGTGTCTGGCTCTCCATCGCGGCGGCGTGGGCTGCGGCCAAGGAAACGCCCAGGATCGAGTTAGCTCCAAGCCGACTCTTGTTTTGGGTTCCGTCCAAATCAATCATTTTCGCGTCAACGACGCGTTGATCTAAGGCATCAGTTCCTATCAGGGCCTCAGCGATCTCTTGGTTGACATAGTTGACGGCCTTGAGAACTCCCTTCCCATGAAAGCGCTCACCTCCGTCACGCATTTCGACAGCTTCAAACTGCCCGGTTGACGCCCCAGAAGGGACTTGGGCTCTTCCTTGAGAACCACTTTCCAAGAGGACTTCGGCTTCGATAGTCGGGTTACCTCGAGAGTCAATGATCTCTCGGCCTGACACATTCATAATTCTGCTCATAGGACTGCTCCAAGCATGCTTTCGAACTGACAGGCACTCACGATGTCAAGACTGAATGGTAGCTGCGAGTGGGAGCAATAGAGACGGCACACTAGAGGCTTTGTCGGCTTTCGCTACCTGTGTCTGCACTGCAACAGAACTGCTATCTCTGCCTCCTGTTTGCCAGGTTCTTTTTTGCTTCGGCTCCTTCGGCCGCTTTAATCGCTGCCCATTGCTCAGCTAACTGTTCTTTAGATGGCATGGGCATGTCGGGATCTCTGTCAAAGATGTGCGGATGTCTCCGGATCATCTTGTCTCGAATCCCGCGAGCCACATCCCCCATGTCAAAGTTTTCTCCTTCTTCGCCAATCGCGCCTTGCATCATTATGTGAAACAGCAAATCACCGAGCTCCTCGATCAAGTCATCAAGAGACCCTTCGTCACTTTCGATCAACTCAATGGCTTCCACGACCTCGTTTGCCTCCTCAAGAAGACCGGGGATCAAACTGGAAGGAGTTTGATCCCGGTCCCAAGGGCATTCTGAGCGAAGTCGACGAACTAGGGCATACAGCTCCGCCATTGATCCAACAGGGCCCGAAAGAGGTAGCTCTGGGATCCAAAGAGACGTGAGATGGTCCGGTTCGAATTCTCGATCTAGATTCTCCCATTCGACTTCAAAAATGGCTTCGTCGTCGAGGCCTAAACGCTGAAGCACCGTAACTTTTGGAGGATTTTCGACTTCGAGTGAAAGTTTGATATCTGAAAGCACAAATCTGTTATCGCATTGCGCAACCAACAGGGGGCCAGTCAAGCTCGCAAATTCGGACTCGAAGCTTTGTCCGTCGACGATTGTGACTCCTCGGCCTACCGGGTCAACATGAAGTCTTTCCCAAGCAAGATCAAGAAAGGAAATGCCGGGAAGAACTTCGATACTCACTTCCTTACGTTGACGAAGAAGATCAACGGTGCGCTCCGCGATTAAGGGTGAACCCGGCACCAGATAGCCAATCTTTCCTCGGTCTATTGCTTCTAACACCAACTGCTCGGTTATGGCTTCATAGACGTCTACTACTGATTGTTGCGATTCGTAGAGGTGGTCGAAAGAATCCAATTCCTCGAATGCATTGGCGCTTGGGTGCTTGCGTGTGCGCAGAAATGTGGTGTGGGTCCTCACTAACTGGTGAACTGCATCTGACACTAGATCCTTACTACCGGGGCCCAGTCCGCCAATAACGATCTCCGACAATGCAGTACTACTAGCTCGGGGCTACAGATAGGCCGGCGGAGTCCCAGCTACCTAATCTTGGGTCAACCGCGACGTCGTATCCAACTACTAAGTCCGCTAATACCGTTTGGGCGAAGGGACCAAGTGCTGCTGGGTTCGCTTCTTCATTTCGGAGTTCCCGGACATAGAAAATTAGCCACAAACGTCCGGTCGCACTGAAGTCTGATGGCATTGAGACGATCTCAGATATATCTCCCGCTTCCATTTCTCCAAGAGGGGCTGCACTTTCGCCAAATGTGTTCGCCCATGTAAGTAAGTCCGCGCACCCAACGTCGCCATTGGGCCACTGCGTCGCGCCACGCGCGTTGACTTCTGAAGCAACTACTGGTGCAGACTCCCCTGCCTCAAGCCTTTTCTTGGCGACGTTGGTTTCAGTCTCGGTTTCAGTGGCTATGAGAGTGATGCAATGCGGTGTAGCGAACTTTTCCAGACGAGGATCTGCGGCGAGCGCATGGGCTTGCGCCCACTCTTCGAATCCACCAGAGATATGTTCCTGAACTTGGGAATTCAAATTTTCGTCATCTACCTCAAAATCGATGCCAAATCCGGCGTCATTGATTGCTACCGCCGCTAAACGAAGTCGGAGCATTGAGGTGAGGCGGGCAAGAAAAATTTCCTTCGTTGGATTGGCGGGATCGGGGAGGCGGCTAGGTGGTGACTCGGCAAGACTCACTAGGACTGAACCAACAGAGACTTCTCCTCCCGGATAGGACGCTATGACTTTCGTCCGGTCGGTCAACGAAAGGGCCATTTCGTAGTCGCTGCGAAGTGCGACACCATCACCGTCTTGGTCGATGCGGTCGAAAATTTCATCTCGGCTAGATCCAGTAACCGAACCGGGATCATCGCCGCATCCCGAGAGCGTTATGAGTAGAACAAAGGCCGACAGTAAGACCGCGCCCTTTAGGTTTTTGCCGCTATTAACTACCACGCCCGAAATGGTACGGGTTGAATGTCCTATTTGGTGGGTCGAAGCTCGCGAAGAAAGCTAAAGACCTCTCCAGGCAGACTCGAACTCACATTCTCCGCGTGAATTGTGACTTCAAAAAATTCGTCTTTATAGGTGCCACCGTTGTACGGGCCATCATTGATTAATCGTTTATAACGAACCTGTTCACTTTGGGTCAGTTCGAGGGGGGAGATTCTGATTCGGTTCCGGTTGGCAACGCTGACATCGGTTATTTCTAAACGAACGCATTCAGATCTGAGCAGCGCTATGTGAAGAAGCGTCTCTGCCGGGTCTGGAACTGGACCGTACCTATCGATCCACTCTGCTTCTATATCCGCTACCTCCACGAGTTCGCTGACGTTCGCCAGCCTTCGGTAGGCCTCGAGACGCTGTTCTTCGGCTTCTACGTAGTCATCTGGTAAGTACGCTCGGATCGGCAAATCAATATTTATTTCTTGGATTTGTTGGATGCCTTCGCCTCTCAACTTGGCGACCGCTTCAGTCACCATCTCGCAGTAAAGGTCGTAACCCACTGCCGCAATGTGGCCTGACTGGGCGCCTCCAAGCAAATTACCAGCGCCTCTTATCTCGAGGTCGCGCATCGCTATTCTGAAACCTGAGCCGAGCTCAGTTGATTCTCCGATCGTCTTCAATCTTTCAAAAGCTTTTTCGGTCAAGACCCGGTTTGGCGGGAAAAATAGGTATGCGTACGCTCGCTGTCCGGATCGTCCAACCCGACCGCGAAGCTGATGTAGTTGACCAAGTCCCATCAAATCTGCTCTGTCAACGACAAGGGTATTGACGCTTGGCATATCAATACCTGATTCGATGATCGTGGTACACACCAGAACGTCATAGGTTCGCTCCCAGAAATCTATAACTACCTGTTCCAGAGAGCCTTCATCCATTTGGCCATGGGCTACACCAATGCGCGCCTCCGGGACCATCTCTCGCAGTCGCTCCGCCACCTCTGAGATATCTTCAACTCTGTTGTGAACGAAAAACACTTGACCTTCGCGAAGAAGTTCCCGGCGAATCGCCTCAGCCACTGCTCTCTCGTCGTATTCGCCGACGTGAGTGAGGATGGGAAGCCGTTCAGCTGGCGCTGTCTGCAATAAAGACAGGTCTCTTATTCCTGTGAGGCTCATTTCTAGGGTACGTGGGATCGGAGTCGCACTTAGAGTCAGCACATCGACATCAGTCTTGAATCTTTTGATGGCTTCCTTATGGACTACGCCGAATCGTTGTTCCTCATCAATAACCAAAAGTCCAAGGTTTTTGAACGTTACGTCTTCTGACAGCAGTCGATGAGTTCCGATCAGTAGGTCGACTGTCCCGTCTGCGACTTCAGTCACGACCTTTCTCTGTTGCGCAGGGGTGAGAAAGCGACTCAGAGCCTCAACTCTCACCGGGTGGGCAGCAAATCTATCTTCGAAGGTTTGGTGATGTTGTTGTGCCAAAAGGGTCGTGGGGACTAACACTGCAACTTGTTTGCCTTCAGCGATAGCACTGAAGGCAGCTCGCATAGCTACTTCTGTTTTTCCGAAACCTACGTCGCCGCAAATTAAGCGATCCATGGGATGCGGCGATTCCATGTCAGAAAGAACATCTTGAATAGCTGTTACTTGATCGGGCGTTTCTTCGAAAGTGAACGATTCTGAAAGTTCCCTCATCCATGGCGTGTCAGCGGGGAAAGAATGTCCCGGCGTGTGTAACCGCGACTGGTACAGCACCACCAGTTCTTGGGCTATCTCAGCAACAGCACTGCGCACACGGTCTTTTTGTTTAGCGAAATCAGTCCCGCCCATGCGGCTCAGTGTCGGCGTTTCGCCTCCTATGTACGGGCGAATCAGTTCTATCTGGTCACTCGGTAAATACAACTTGTCGGTGCCTTTGAAATCCAGAACTAAATAGTCGCGTTCAGAACCCATGAGGGTTCTATGTTCCATCCCGACATACCGGGCAACACCGTGGTGGTGGTGGACGACATAGTCGCCTTTTTGTAGATCTTCAAAAGTGCGCTGAGAACCCTGTTTCGGTCGAACCGTTCGATGAGTTCTTCGCCGCCCAGTTATGTCTCTCTCCGTCAACACCGCTAGGGAAAGACTCGGCGCGATGAAACCGTTCTCGATAGGTGCTGCCATCACATGACCGCCTGCTTGTCCCATATACAAACCGGCTTCATGTACCTGTAGGTCAATATTTTCTGTACGCAGGGTGTCAGCCATCCTCTGAGCAGACCCTTGACCGCTAGCTGCAACAACTAGCCGCTGGCCAGGCCGAACGGATAGATCTCTAATTTGGTTGAGTAACCGTTCAGGGGTGCCGGCGATCGTCTCCCAAGGCACCGTTTCAAACCTATTGTTCGCGGGGCCTGACGGTGTATTGGTTACAGTCCAGACATTAGAGACGCATTTACTTAGAACACGGTCAAAGGGCACATGGAGCCCAGGAAATGCTTGGGGGGTTCCGTCTAGATTTGATGTCTGCCAGGTAGTCGCAAGTGTCCGAGCTAGATCCTCCTCTTCTGCGATCAGTTCTGACGAACGATCTCTCAATCGTTTCGGGTCCAACAGTAGGACGAGTGCGTTCGATTGAAGCATGTCGCCAAGAATCAGCTCCTCGTTCGCCAACCACGGCAGCCAAGATTCCATGCCATCAAAAAACTCTCCGGCGGCAAGACGCTCCCATTGTTCCCGACCCCAAGGTTCTGTTTCTAATAGCTCAAGGGCTCGTTCTCGGACTTGCCGAGTTGGCAGCAATTCGCGTGCCGGAGCAATAATCACTGACTGAATCTCAGCACTTGACCTTTGGTTCGAAATCGAGAACTCGCTCAAACGTTCGACTTCATCGCCCCATAAATCAGCTCGAACCGGGGAGCTACCCGTTGACGGAAAAATATCGAGAATCCCGCCTCGGATCGCAAATTCACCTCTATGTTCGACTTGAAATTCTCGTCGATACCCGTTTGCCACTAACGACTGCGAAAGCTCTGATAAGTCTGCCCTTGATCCGCGACGTAACTCCAAGAGTTGGGCGTCTCGTACTTCTGGGTTTATCCGCTGAAGAAGCGCCCGCACCGGCACCACTACGACATCAGGAGGGTTCCGGGATTCGAGTCGATTCAGTAGTTCGAGACGTTTTCCCATGGTCTCTGTAGCCGGACTTACACGTTCGAATGGCAGCGTTTCCCACGCGGGAAAATGTCGAACTCGCTCTTTTCCCAGCCAAACATCAAGATCATCACAGAGGGTTTCCGCTTCTCTCACTGTTGATGTGACCACCACGATGGGGATCTGGCTGCTTATCTCGGCGAGTCCTGCGACAAAAAAAGCGCGGCCTGCGTCGGCTACTGCTATTTCCGCGTTTTTTTGACCGAGTAGTTGTTGAAGGACTTGATCATTGACTAGTTGACGCGGTAACCCGGCTAAGGCTCCATCCGAAGTCACAATTGAAGACCATTTATGTCATTCATCGCCCGCTCGACGCCATCCGTCAATATCAACTCGATTGCATCGACCCCGATGTCAACTGCCGCGTCAAGCCGTGAGCGGTCTTCCGCAGATGGTCTTCTGAGGACCCAATTTCTTCCATTTTGGGGATCCGGGGGTTTGCCTATTCCAATGCGGATCCGCACAAAATCGTCGACACCAACATGTTGCCGGATGGATTTAAGCCCATTGTGTCCGGCTGCAGATCCTCCCTTTTTCACCTTGACTCGACCGGGTTCCAGGTCGAGTTCATCGTGCACCACGATGACACAACCAACGTCTTCGACTCCATTGCGCCGGATTAATGAACTGACGGCGTCTCCACTCAAATTCATGAAGATCGTTGGGCATGCGAGAATCACCCGGTTTCCTAGATAATTGATGGCAGCGATTCGGGCGCGATCGGGCTTCGAGGTGTCTAGCGCTACTGATCTGCGCTCAGCCATCTTCTCGACGACCTCATAACCGAGGTTGTGTCGAGTTCCCAGAAACTTGTCACCTGGGTTGCCGAGTCCTACTACTAGGTACTCAGCCGGAGTGCCGCGCCGTTGAGCAGCACGACGAAACACCGACACGGCTAGTCAGCTTGGCTATCTTCGCCAGCGCCTTCGGCGGATTCACCGGCACTATCGGCTGCTTCTTCACCTTCAGCTGCTTCTTCGCCTTCGGCAAGTTCGTCTGCTTCTTCATCTACAGCGTCTTCAGCTGCAATTGAAGCACGGCTACGTTGACCAATAGCGATGAGCGAGTCGTCTTCGACTTGAGGAACAACACCACTCCCGATCTCTAAGTCAGAAACTCGAACCGGGTTGTCGATAGACATTTCGGACACATCAACCTCAAAGATTTGAGGAATGTTGCCTGCGGGCGCCTCAACAGTGACGGTCATCATCTGCTGCTGCACCACAGCCCCTTCTTGTCGAACCAAAACGGCGTCGCCAACGAGGGTGATGGGGACGTCGACAACGAGGCGTTGATCTATGTCAATAAGCATGAAGTCGACATGAGTAACGCGATTGGCTATCGGATCACGCTGCATGTTCTTCACGATTGTCAAATAGTCACTGCCGTTCACATCCAGGGTGATGACGGCGTTAGGTCCAGCAGCATTCAGTGCGGCTCGAAATTTAGGTCGATCCAAGGTCACCGGCATGGGCTCAGAACCCTGACCGTAAACGACAGCTGGGATCTTGTCGTTACGTCGCAAACGCCGAGAAGCACTACTGCCATGGTTCCGGCCAATTTCAGCCTCAAGCTTCAGATCTGACGACATCGCTGGTGACTCCTGGGAAGTAAAACTAATTGGGACCAGTCTTCTGAGACAGTCCTGAAGAGGTGACCATTGTAGGGCCCATGGCTACTCATCACTCACCCGGACAAATACCTAATTATCTAGGACTGGTTTTCGCCATCAAAGATTTCAGATACCGAAGTGTCTTCAAAGACTGATTCGAGCGCGTCGGCGAGGATGCCCGCAGCACTCAAGACCTCTAATTTGTCAAACCGTTTTGCGTCGGGCAGAGGAACGGTGTCGGTGACGATAACCCTGCTCAGAGCCGAACTCTCCAACCGTTCGACTGCCGGTCCAGAAAAGACTGCGTGTGTTGTGGCGCACAAGACCTCTGCAGCGCCATGTGCGGTCAGGGTATCGACAGCAGCACAAATCGTTCCCGCTGTGTCCACCATGTCGTCAATGATCACGCAGGTTCGTTCGTTGACGTCGCCCATCACTCCGAGTGCTTCTACTTCGTTTGTTGCATGAAGTGAACGTCGTTTGTAGATAGTCGCTACTTCGCAGTCAAGTTTTTTTGCGTACCGCTCCGCGACCTTGACCCGTCCTGTATCAGGGGAAACGATGACCGAGCCCTCAGGAATCATTGATCCTAAATATTCAATTAGCACTGGTGCTGCTGTTAAGTGGTCAACGGGTCCTTCAAAAAATCCTTGTATTTGACCACTATGCAGATCAATGCTGACAAGACGGTCAGCGCCAGCCTGACGGAGAAGGTCTGAAATTAGCCGAGCGGTTATAGGTTCGCGGCCTTGGGCTTTCCGGTCCTGACGGGCGTATCCGTAGAAGGGGGCGAC
>SGYJ01000025.1 GCA_004214275.1 Acidimicrobiales bacterium
CGGATTTTCTGATCGGTACCATCCTTCTAGCTGCCAACGAACTCTGTCGGTTATACCGGTCGGTGTGAACCGGTGTTCATGGCGCCACAACCGGCTAGAAACGTCACCGTGTTCGGATTCCACCTCAATCAGAATGCGCACACAGACCGATCCCTCAATCGCTAAATGTTGATGAATGCGGTCAGCCAATGCTTTCGCTACAAACACAGCTGTTTCCACATGATCAGCAGGAGGGTTAATTTCGCTTTCTTCTGAAACAACATCTGAAATGGAACGTAGGAGCGAGGCTCTACCGTCTATTCCTTGAGCTAGTTGCTGCGCTAGCAGGCCCGGCGACCCAAATCGCGCCAACAATTCTTCACTCGGGAGGGAGCCAATATCCTCAAGGGTCTTTAAGCCAAGTCGGCGAAATACATGAACAAGCTCTTCAGCTTCAGGTAAGGGCGAGTACTTGCTAGCCAAAACATCAACCGGAAATGGCGCTAGAAATGCGGCGTTGCCTTCCGGCACAACAACTTGTACACGCGAAAGGCTTTCGGAGGTAGCTGCCAAAACTGCGGCGAAACGGCTATCAGCTACCCCAATTCGCGGTTGAATAACACCAGGTACTTCAGTTGTTTTAAGTGTTACGGATAATGCTTTTAACGTCCGCTCCGCGACGACCCGGGCGAGAGCTTGGTCACCACCGAAATAGCGCGATGGGCCTCGAGTTGGGAAAGAGCACCAACCACCAGTTGTAATTTCAATACGAGGGGTCACTGACTCAAGTGACGCAACAACAGAATTAAATTTTCTGACATTGCGCTCTTCATCGTCATCAATAATTTTTAAATCTGCACAAAGTTTCTGAGCTTCTCGCCGAGGGGTTCCTGGTGTTATTCCAAATTCAGCACCATCCGGTGTTACATCAACAACTCGGTCCTTATTTACAACAGCAGCAAGGTGGTCATGAGCAGCACCAGCAGCAATCACTCGCCAATGGGGAATGATGAGAACCAATGTCCGAGTATTTGTCAGAACCACTTAGAACACTCACTAACTGGCCTGAAGCACTTGTTCGCCTATATCAGGTGAAACTTTTTGCATTCGGCAAGCGGACTGTAAAAGATTGGCGGGTTTATTGCTTTGATCAACGGTATTTAAGCGACCTTCCTTATCGGGAAGCCACACAAGTTCTCGACGCAAATTGGAATCAGCGCCTCGACCTACTACCTCTATCTCTATTTTCCTGGAGAGTAAGTGTCCGTGTCCCCGCCCAATACCTGTCCAGGCTGCCTGGCTGACTCTGAGACATAGGTCGGGACGTAAATTGCAAAGAGCGGCCTTCCCGACAGTGATAATCGAGGCACCTCTTTCGCGCATCAATGCAACAATTTTGCGACCATGGTCAGGACGCAACTTGATATCTGGTCCAAGCAAGATGAGGTCAACCCCTGCCATTAAGGCTTGGATGACAGCTCCTACTTGATCTCCAGGGTGATCCACAAACGCCCATCTCGAAAACTTGATTCCTAGATCGGAAGCTGCTGATGAACCCAACATCGGAAGACCTACAGCTCCTACCCAGCTTCCAGAATGAGACACGGAAATAGTCAAAGCGCTCGCAAGACTGAGCGCCGCTACTCCCGTAACTTCGGTCGTAGATCCTTGCCTTATACCTCTGTCAGCAAATAAACCCGCCAATTCATCGACGACCGGAAAAGTACGGTGTCGAGCGAGAACAAGCGGAGAAGACACCTGATGGATGTCATTACCTAAAGAACCTCCGACAGACGCATTTTGCATCCTGCAACTTTAACCGAACGTATGTTCGATTAAAACTCTGGCTCCAATTTGCTCTATTTATGCCTCATAATGGGCAAACAAGCCGGTGATGATCTCAACGATGCCTTCCGACGTGAACCCTTTGGCAAGATCGACTGTTGCCACGTTCCCATGAACGTGGAGGTAGTCAACCCCTCCTCGAGCAAATAGTCGAGCAGCAAGAACGTCAGCAGGGTCTTCATCACTTAACGCGTCAGCTTCGCTGCGGTAATAGCGATGCCCCATACCTGTTAGCGGACGATTGGTTTCGAACCTAATTGTTCCTGGGCTAGTAGGAGAAATTTTTTCAGCAACTCGGACAGGTTGACCCATGAGTAGGAAGATTAGCCGTGTTAGGGGCTAGGTTGAGAATATATTTGCTACTTCTGAACCGCTCTGGAGATCTCCAATGTCTGAGATGACCGAAGAACAATTCACCAATGAGGCCTCTGCCTTTCTAGAGGCCAACATGTCGCGTAAAGCTGAGCAGAGAGCTTTTGTTTGGGGAGAAGGCCCAGACAACGCAGCAATGTTCGAAGAAGTGGACCGCGACAAAGAACAACGAGACCTTGCTACTGCAAAGGAGTGGCGCGCTAAGAAGTTTGATGCCGGCTTCGGATGGATTTCGGGGCCAGCTGAAATTGGTGGAGGTGGCCACCCTCGAAGGTTCGAGCGTGTTTGGGCAAATTTAGAAAGCCAGTACGAAGTACCCGACAGTGGCTTTTTCGGGATCGGCTTAGGGATGGTCGCACCAACCATTCTCGCTCATGGAAATCCTGAGGTAGTGGCTGATCTCTTACCCAAGATGTACCGGGCAGACCTAGTTTCTTGCCAACTGTTCTCAGAACCGGGGGCCGGCTCTGACCTCGCAAGCTTACAGATGCGTGCCGACCGAGACGGAGAGGAATGGATCTTGAACGGCCAGAAAGTTTGGACGTCTGGAGCTCACTACAGCGATGTAGGAGAAGTCATAGCCCGTTCAGATTTCGATCTACCTAAGCACCAAGGACTGACTGGTTTCATGGTTGACATGCATGCCCCGGGTGTGGAAGTGAAACCCTTGCGGCAGATGACCGGTGGAGCAAACTTCAACGAAGTCTTCTTTACCGATGTTCGAGTTCCTGACACGCATCGACTGGGTGACGTCAACCAAGGGTGGGGTGTAGCCCTTACGACTCTGATGAACGAGCGCGCATCGATCGGCTCAGGTAGCGGAGGCACCGGGGGTAGTTATACGAAACTAAGTGCCATGTTGAAGCACTTTGAACTGAATGAAGATGCGCTAAGCCGTCAACAACTGATGAACATTTTTACTTATGGAAAAGTTCTGGGATGGTCCAATCAACGGACGATGGATGCTCTTAAAGCAGGGAAAACTCCTGGGCCAGAGATGTCACTGTCAAAGATGGGGTTGACCCGGCAAATGCAAGCAACTTGCAACTTTGTCTCTGATGTACTGGAAGCTCGCTTGATCGCCGACACCGGTGAATGGGGAACTTTCTCGTGGGCGGGGTATCTACTAGGTCAACCCGCGATGCGCATTGCTGGTGGATCTGACGAGGTAATGAGAAATATTGTCGGTGAACGTGTACTGGGTCTACCGAAGGAGCCTGGTATTGACACCACAAGTCCATTTAGGGAGATACGGGTCGGAACTCAAAGATCCGACTAAAAGCGCCGGTTCATTAGCCGAGACCTTCGCTAAGCACGAGCGGTGACGACCCAAGCGGCTCCTGGAAGCTTGACTATCCCGTTTTTCTCATGCGGTTTTAGGGCGGCTTGCATGGCGTCAATAACCGGCCCAGGTTGCAGACTCGAATTGGAGTCAACAACTGCTTTTACTGGACTGAATTCATATGCGTGAAGGGCGGCGAGTCGGTAATTCACTCCACCTCCAAGTGTTACTTCTGTGGTGAAACTTTCGATATCAACGTTCGTCCAACCAGCCTGTTGAAGAACCTCTGTCACTCTGTCTGGATCCGCAAATGAAAAGGGGTCGGGTGCATCTGGTGAGCGGGAAGGTAGCTCCACTAACGACATAGCCGCCCGATTGGGCACTGTGATCCATGGATTTTTTTCTGGTCCCTGCCAACAGACGAAGCTCAATTTTGCGTCCGCCGAAGTAGCAGCTCTCAAATTGCGAAAAGCAGCAACCGGGTCTGCAAAGAACATCACTCCGAAACGAGAGAAAATGATGTCATATGGACCTTGAAGTGGGTCAACTTGGGCGTCTGCCTCCAGGAATTCAACCTCTCCTCGGTTTCGACGTTGAGCTGCGTCAAGAAGTTGGTCGCTGATGTCAACTCCAACGACACGTCCGTCCCCCACTCGGTCTTTCAGTTGCAGTGTGGTGTGACCACAGCCACAACCAACATCTAGGACGTCCATGTTGGAAATCTCTTGCAGGGCATCCATCGCTGCGACACCAAATACGCCTAGCTGAAGGTCCATCTGTTCTTGCTGCTCTACCCAAGCCCGGCGTGTGCGCCAGTACTCACGCTGTGCTTCATTTACCGTATTCATGCAGCGAAGAGAGATCCTTGATCGATCTGAGTTCGATCGTAGCGTTCATAATTGCTCCACATCATGTCGTCCATAAACGCCCAACTTTTTCTGTGTATTACGCACGGCCCGTATCCGGCCAAGGCCATCCGGTGCTGAGGCGCTGGGTATCCTTTGTTGTTTTCAAACATGTAGGCAGGAAAATCGTTCGAAGCCACAGACATGATCTGGTCTCGGACGACCTTCGCCATAACTGAAGCTGCGGCTATCGAAAGGCATGTCTGGTCACCTTTTACGATGCTGGCACTGGGTGCCCAGTCAACATAATTCCAGTTGCCGTCAAGTAGCACTCGATCCGCAGCTAACGGCAGTTCATCAAGGGCCCTTCGAGTAGCGAGCCGCTGTGCGTCCGACATTCCTAATTCATCGCACTCTCGAGCACTTGCGTGACCAACCGACCAACACCGGGCCCAGTTGTCGATCCGACCAAAGAGCTCCTCACGAACTTTCGCTGTGAGCATCTTCGAATCTCTGATTCCGTTAACTCTCCCAGCTGCTGGTAGAACAACTGCGCCGATAGTCAAGGGTCCGGCCCAGGCGCCTTTACCTACCTCATCGATACCTACTACTACCGAATCGCCCTGTTCCCAGTAGCGCCGTTCTTGGTCAAGATTAGGTGGGGCACGATCGGCCATGACGGAACGGTAGCCGTCTATTGATGAAGTCGCTGTGACCCATCTTCAACTAAATGTTCCTGATGCTGGCGGTTCGGGATCAGCGTCGACAGGGTCGTACATTTCGACTTCATTTCCGACAGGGCTCAAGAGTTGTTCGCCAACGCGACCTTCACCTTGGAATTGCGGATCGAGGCCGGGAACTTGGACTTTGAGATCTATCGGACCATCATCGACCTCCCATAACACGGCCGGCCGATCGCCGTGCCAGCGCACGGCCCACGAGACATCGCCATATCGTGACGGCACGCCGTGAACTTCTACTCCTAATCCCAACCATTCCTTGGGCCAAACCAGCGCGAGACGAAGCTGGTCACATGTGTCGTCCACCAAGAGACGCAGCAAGCTGCGAACAAACCAAGCGCTAACGCGCAGATCGTGTCCGGCACCGGCAGTGCCACTCTTCGTCGACGGATCAACACAGGTAGGCCAGTTCATAGTCGGCGAAGCGAGCGAGGCGAGCTGCTCGAGTTTCACGAAACCCGTTTCCGGGTCAGTAGTCAATTGATCAAAGGCTGATTTCGCCATCTCTAAGGTATTTATGCCTTCGATGTCATCACTCTTTTTTATATCAGGCACTGTGAGCGAAGGAATTAGCTCTGCCAGTTCGTGAACTGCTTTATCGGCCCCAACGCCTTTCAATATGCGACTCGCAGAAAGTAGACCTTCTTTAGCAGTTGGGTCAGGGTTCGCCAGAATCCAGCGAGCCCCATCAGCCGCAAACTCCGATAAAGCTTTCGATAGCGCCTCGTCAGGGGCTAGCTCTAACGCCCTCCCAGCGGCAGTCAACGTTGCTGATGTCACATCGACGCCGTTGTGCACCACTGCTCCCATACGGTCCTGACGCTTTGCTCGGGAAATGAGTATTTCCCGGACAGCAATGTCATATCCGCATTCAGCGAGGCCTATTAACACGGTAGCTTCATCACTGGCCGTATGCGGAGGACCTCCTGGTACAGGCACAATGTCTTCACCGGTTGATGCCAGGAGTAAGGATTGCCGCGCGGCGTCGAAGACGTCATTTAGGTGTCCGGGAGGAAGCACGAAACGGCTGGCCTTCACGGCGTGCTGTCCCCATCCACGAGCAACCTGACTAGCAGTCGGTATTTTCGACGTCGGGTCCGAGTCCGGCGGAGCTCCTAATGGAACAACGCACCGGAGAGTCGCTCCATGAACTAACGGGGTAATGAGGGCAGCGCTTGCCATTCCTTGTTCACAGACAACCGATTTTGGGCTTTCTTCTGTCTTGTCCAACGACAACGCGGGGTCTACCCCACCACTACCGGTGACGAGCCGCCCAGGGGTTCGACCACAAATGACTCCAACTTGACCATCTATGTACAGCGTCCGGTCCTCAAGTCCTATGTTTTCGACTCGTCCGCCCCCAAGATGGTCATATGGGCGAATCGCCCATGCGAGAGCAACCGGCCGGGTGGCTTGGTTATCGACTTCCACTATCAAATATTCCGAATCGGCTCGGGCGGCATAAACCCGGTGGATGAGGTCGCCACCTGCGGCGCGTATGACTGTTTCGACAACAGGCGCGCCATCAATCAAACGTTGTCGAACTGCTCCATGCTCAGAGGGAAAAATCCAGTCGTCGTCTACGCGAAGCCACCAATCAAGCGACCAGGAACCTGGTCGCGCTGCCACTAGGCCACGGCGGTCCACCGCTATTCGTGCGGGGCTTTCTAGATTCCCGAGCAACGTCCAAGAACGCGCCACTTTGTTGGACTGCGGAGCGTCAATCGCAATGTGCTTGTTCTGCTCTCTCCAACGATGAACCCACCAAGGTTGCACCCAATTCAACGGCGGCAAACGACGAGTCTGCTGCTGTCGGTTACGTCGAAATCGGCGCAGGAAAAAAGTCATGGGCAACGTCAGCGTAGGGCGCTCGACCGCAGAGATCGACACTGAAACCGAATGTACTAATGAGTCCGGGCTATCAGACCAATAGAATTACTCTCAATGGCAACATCGAACGCTCTCGATAAGAAGTCACTCGCTGTGCTTGTACCTATTAAGGACTTCCGCCGAGCCAAAAATCGTCTCAGCGACCGGCTAGGCGCAGCTGAACGAGAAGCATTAGCTCGAACTATGGCTCATCGCGTCTTGGCATCTGCCACTGGTCTGTCTGTCCACGTCATCTGCGATAACGATGAGGTCGCTGATTGGGCAAAGTCAGAGGGAACCGAAGTGATCTGGGTTGAGCAACAAGGTTTGAACCCTGCGATCACCGAGGCCATGGATCACGTAACAGGTCACTTCGCTCACGTGATAATTGCGCATGCTGACCTTCCACATGCGAAATCACTTGATGGCATAGCAAGCCCACAAACTGTGTCTATAGTTCCCGACCGCCACGGGCAGGGCACCAACGTTCTCAGCCTCCCAACGGGCACTTCTTTCAAATTTCATTACGGAGATGGCTCTCTTTACCGTCACATGAACGAGGCCATACGTCAGAAATTGGATCTCAAAGTCCTGCAAATCCCAGCACTGCAGTGGGACGTCGATACCCCAGAGGACCTTGATGGGCTCGTGGAAACTTCAGATACGGATTTGTTGAAGTGAATGATTCATTTCCAAGACCTGACTCAGTCCTAGCGATCATCGCCCATCCAGACGATGCCGAATTTCAGTGTGGTGCCACTTTGGCCAAGTGGGCGGCAGGCGGAACTGTCGTCCACCACCTCGTATGCACAGATGGCTCAAAGGGCGCTTGGGACCCCCAAGTAGATCAAGTCGCTTTAGTAGCTACCCGTAAAGCTGAGCAGATGGCAGCAGCCCGCCGCATGGACTCCAAAGGCTCAATAATTTTCCTAGACCAGGTGGACGGCGAATTGCAAAGTGATCTCACCATGAGGTCGGAGGTGGCACGTGCCATTCGACAGTTACGGCCACAAGTGGTTCTTGGTCACGATCCTTGGAGGCGGTACCGCCTTCACCCAGACCATCGTCACGCCGGTTTACTTGCGGTTGAAGGAATAGTGGCTGCACGGGACCCATTCTTTTTTCCTGAGCACGGTCTAGAACCACATCGCCCTAATGCCTTGCTGCTATTTGAGGCTGAGGAACCTGATCATGCTGAAGATGTCAAAGGTTGGGAATCTGCAAAGGCGGCTGCACTACTTGAGCACAGGAGCCAATTCGAAACTACGCACGGAATCCAAAATCCGGATGATCTCGACCAGATTAAGGATTTTGAGAATCGAATTCGAGCGGACCTCCAACGTTATGGCAATTTGTACGGCCTCGAATCAGCTGAGTTATTCAAAGCAATTTTGGATCTTTGAGAGATCGATCATCCCAGATTGCTGGGTCAGAGACACGAAAAGTGAGCCGGGGGTCACCCGACTCACTTACGTTTAAATGTCAGTTGAGGCTGAGCCTCAACCGTTCATTCGATCCTTCAGAGCTTTCGCAGCAGTGAACTTCATGCTGGTGCTCGCTGCTATGTGAATTTGTGCACCCGTCTGGGGGTTTCGTCCCATTCGCGCAGCACGGTCCGAACGTGAGAATTTACCCACGCCGGGCCAAGCAACGGCATCGCCAGCTTTGGCAGCACTTTCCACGCATCCGAAGAACGCTTCAATTACCGCCTCAGCATCCGCTTTAGTACAGCCAGCACTGCCAGCTACTGCGGAAAGCACGTCGGATTTGGACATATTGGCCATGTGAGTCTCCTCATCGCCGAACATCCGCGCGCCAGACGCGAATGTCATCGGTGTCATTTGACCCTTCTTAGGGCGTCAGGTCAAGTATTTCCGGGCTTTTAAGGCTTTATGATCGCAATATGTCGTTTGGTGGGTCTCATCGCTATTTTCGGTTGCTCTCTGGATTTCAATCCCACAACCGTTCCGCATCGGGAGGCTAGGTGTCAGGATTAGAACTCTGTTTAGTGGGGGTGGCAGCTCTCATAGGTTCAGCAATTACGGCGGTCGCAGGCTTGGGCGGCGGCATTTTGCTGTTGTCTGTTCTACTTCAGTTCCTGAATCCCCTTGAAGCGATTCCAATCCACGCAGTAATTCAGCTTGCCTCGAATTCTTCTCGGGCTGTCATTTTGCGCAAGGACGTCGATTGGGCGGTTGTTTGGCGCTTCGCTCTTCTTTTGCTACCAGCAGGTGTGGCTGGGCTTCTCGTCGCCGGAGTTTTTCCTGTCAATATCGGCAGAATTCTTATAGCGGTGTTTGCGTTGGTGCTTGTTTGGTGGCCTCAAGGTCTGGGCAAGATCGCCTCATTACTCGGTAATGGGCGTCGAACTTTCATCCCTCTTGGGGCGATCGCTGGGTTTCTCAACATTCCGTTTGGCGTCACCGGCCCTGCTATTGCGCCTGTATTCAGAGCCGAACTACCTCTTAGGACTGCCATGGTGGCTACTTTCGCTATGGCTCAAACGTCTGGACATCTGGCGAAAGTCATCCTCTTTACGGGGGACGGATTCGCGTATCTTGACCAATTAGCTTTGCTAGCTACCGGAATCGGTGCGGTGATTGTTGGCACCTGGCTCGGTACTCGGGTCCTCAAAAGGCTTAGTGAGGTCCTTTTCGGGCACTTTTTTCGTTTTGCGCTGACCGCTATTTCCTTACGTGTCATTGCTTCGGCAGTTATTTCCTAACTGCTTGGCTGTGAGGACTCCCGGAACAGGGGGGCAAACTGGATCTGAGCGCCTATGAGATCGGCTGGTAAATCGTTTTCTGTATATACGTGTAAATGGGTGTAGACGTCGACTTCGGTTCCCATTAGGTCAATCCAGGCGAGCACAGCATCACCCCAGCGCTCATCAAGGAGTGCCTCCTTGACCTCTTCAGTTTCAGCAGCACTCAGAACATCAGCTGGGGTACGTGCAACCAACTCGGTTGCGAGGACTCGATGGAGCACGTCCACATCGTCTGCTAGGAACACTTGAGGAGGTTCTGATCTCACAACGGCGTAAGCGACTCCAGGCATTAGCTCATACCAGAGGTAATTTCTTTAGCTTTCCAAAAGCCGGGGAGTGGCTCACTCATTCCACCGTTGGCATAGCGGATCAGACGTTCCACTGCTTCTTCGTCAAACATCGGTATCGCGTCGAAAACTGTGTAAGGACCCACTGCTCTAAGGGCTTTGTCTCCCTCGCTGCCAGGTCGAGGTAAGTGGGCAGTCAGAACCAAGATTCTTGCTGCAGCATCATGGGCCTTTAGCACCGATGCTCTTCCCAAGGTTTTCCAGATTGTGTCGATACGCAGCAAACCGGGTCGCACCGTCGTAAAGGCCCCAGAAACGTCTATCCACCATTCGTTGCCACCAGCGTCCTCGACTTTGAAGTTGTATTGAACTCCGGCCCGAGGAACCTTTGCGTCTTTTTGTAGCAAGGTGAAGCCACTTCTCTCTAAGAGATCGATTGCTATGTCTTGGGCTTTCTTTCCTTCTTGAGTTGCTCGACGCTGGGAATCCTCAGCCGCTATTTCCTCATCGGTTACCTCGGCTAGCGCCTCAGCGATCTCAGGCAAAGGTGGCTGTTCGCCGGGCTGCTGCCGATGCGCCCAAACCCTCGCACGAGCTACGTTGATCCGTTCACGAGCAACATCTACGTAGTCAGGGTCTAGGTCATATCCAACCCCACGACGGTCTGTCAGAGCAGCGGCCACAAGCGTTGATCCCGAACCCATGAACGGGTCTAGAACAGCGTCTCCTTCAAAGGTGTACAGGTCAATCAGGCGCCGTGGTAGTTCCACTGGAAACGGCGCCGGATGTCGCACCCGTCGGGCGCTCTCAGCGTGCATATCCCAAACATCAAGCGTCGCTTCCATAAATTCATCCGTCGGCAGCGTGCTCTTATGCGGAAGACCTAGTTCGGCTCTTGTCGCTGTTGACTTCGCTCTATCAAAGCGACCTTTACTGGCAACGATTATCCGCTCGGTTGTATCTCGCAACGCCGGGTTCGCGGCACTTCTAAACGAACCCCAGGCACAGGAACCGCTACTGCCACGACTCTTCTGCCAAATAATTTCGCCGCGGAGAAGTAGCCCTAAATCTTCGAGGATCCGAATTACGTCTGCGGAGAGGCTGCGATACGGCTTGCGACCGAGATTGGCAACGTTGACTGCTATCCGTCCACCGGGTTCCAAAACTCGGACGCATTCAGCGAATACTGAATCAAGCATGGTGAGATATTCAAAATATGTAGTAGGTACTCGTTCATCAGCGTCGGCGGCAATTGAGTCCTCGTACTCCTTGCCTACGAAGTACGGCGGCGAAGTCACAACTAAAGCAACACTCGAGTCAGGAAGGTGATGCATATCTCGTGAGTCACCTTCTAAGCACCCGTCTCCTAGATCAGGGAGAGCGTTAACCGTTTCATCGTTAGACAGAGCCGGCGGATTGAAACGAGCATAAAACGCTGACGAATCATGTCCTTCGCGTCGAGAAACTCCGAATGACGAAGTTGAAGTGCGTTGTCGATTCTCTGTCACCTCAGCTCCTCCCGAGTTTCATAAATCGTCGGTGAGAGTTACCTCACCTTAAGCCTTGTCGGCGAGTGTACGGGCATGATGGGACACTCAGAACTATCCAGCAATCCAGATAGGGCATAGAAAGCTCTTGGGTACTCGGCTGCTCGATATTGCCTACATTCACCCAACCAAGCCTAGAAGACCCAGATACGGTGACAAGGTGCGCTTAGTTACATGGAATTTGTGGTGGCGGTTTGGAGACTGGGAACCTCGACAGTTGGCGATTGCACGCACGTTAGAGGCCCTCAACGCTGACATCGTCTGCGCGCAGGAGGTCTGGAGTTCTGAAAACGGGCCAGATCAAGCAGCCGAACTCGCTGAAATACTTGGAATGCATTACGTCAGAACCCCTGAACGTTGGTGGAAGGGTCATTCCTTCGGCAACGCAATCTTGAGTAGGTACCCCATCATCGCAACCGAGTCCATTCAGCTACCACCTACCGATGGTCCCGGAGCCCGGTGGGCCCTATCGGCTCTTCTGGACCGGCATGGAACTCACATACCCGTTATCTGCACACACTTGGATTACCGATTTGACCAAAGCCAACGACGGCAGGAGCAAGTCAAAACAATTTTTGAGTTAGTCGCCTCCAAACATGATCCTGAAGGCCACCCTGTCCTACTAGCTGGTGACTTCAATGCGACCCCAAACTCTGATGAGATTCGAATGATCACGGGGGAAGCGCCTACTCCTGTTGAAGGCTTGGCGATGACGGACGCTTGGCCTCAATGTAACGACACTCCTGGATGGACATGGGACAAGCGAAACCCCTACCTGGCCGAGGCGACCTGGCCTCAACGCAGACTTGACTATGTCTTTGTGTCGTGGCCTCGGCCCGCTCCATTGGGCAACATCGAATCTGCACATCTAGCGGGAGTTGAAGCTGTCGACGGAGTGACGGCCTCTGATCACTGGGCGGTCGTAGTAGACCTGGTTGATGGCTCCAGCAGCTAATTCAGCTTTTCGGCCGTTCCCATTTGGTTCCGTCATAGGCTCGCACCACCTTTGCTGGGACTCCCGCTATAACTGAGTGCGAAGGAAACGTTCCCCTCACTACAGAGTTTGCGGCAACGACGCAATGTTTCCCAATGCGAGCTCCTGGCAGGACAACAGCTCCAGATCCGATCCAACTTCCATCGCCTATCACTACGGGATCGTCTTGCGGATCTTGAATTCCGATGGGCGTATCTGGATCTTCGTAACCATGATTTTGGTCAGTTATGTAAACGTTCATTCCGGTAAAAACATCGTCGCCTATATCAATGCGATAGTGACCAACGATCGCGCTTCCACGACCTATCAAACATCTATCTCCAATAATCACGACTGGGTCAGTCATCATCTCTTGGTTGGGCACCATTCCAGCCGACAAGGTCACGTCCGCGCCAATCATCGTGTCTTCACCAATGCTTATCCAACGTTCTCCGTACATGTTTCCTGTGGGCCAGTTAATTATCGATCCGCGCCCGAAGTGCTTATAGAAGCGTGCAGCATGATCGTTGGGGCCAATCGACGCTGTCCGATTAAGCATCTTGGAGACACCACGAATCGTTCTACCAACAGCTGACCGGCATCGGGAACGGAGTCTGAGCATGGGCGGACCCTAGTCCGCACTCAGGGCTTCTCGTAGCGACTCAGGAGTCGTGTAGCAGCAGTGGAAGCAAGATCCTCGAAGGGTCCTTTACCCACAACACGTGCGTCCGGCCCAAGTCGTAACATCAGCCGTTCAAGGAATATGGTGCTCGAAACCGGTATCTCGACCACCAATTTCTCTTCGTCCTCCATGACTGACGCTTCTAAGGGCTCAATCATCCATCGGGAACTGTTTGGCATTTCGATCGTGACCACGGGAGCTTCCTCTTCTCCGGTGAATGCTTCGTTCCCGGGATCCGACCGAGTATGCGTCTCCCCGGCCAATTCGAGAGCTTCGATACGGTCGACACGGAAAGTTCGGTGATCGTCTCGAAGTCGACAATGAGCCCGTAAATACCAGTCGCCAGACACGTTGACTGTTTCATAGGGTTCGACTGTTCGGACCGAAACCTCGTCTGCCCACCTGGCGTAGTACTCGATTTGGATGCATTCACGATCCCTCGTGGCCTGTTCAACAACCTTGAGGAATTCCGGATCTGGAATATCTATAGCAACGGACGATCCGACGCCCAATGCGCGCTCAAGTTTCGATACGCCTGTCTTGAGGGCTTCAACGTTAGTGCCGGGTAACCCAAGAGCAGCATTAGCTACTGCTAGAAGACCGAGAGCTTCACTACGGTCAAGTTTGCGGGGGCGCCCAAATAACGGGTTGATGTCGAAAAAGATCTCTCCGTCATCGTCAACGACGACACCTAGATTATGGAATTCCTCATTTACCGCTACTTCTATTCCCTGCAGGGGGTACAGCTCACTGTAGGCATCATCTACATCAAGTCCGAAGTGGTCAGCTACCTCTGAGACGCTTACCGGTTGATGCTCATGAGCCCACAGCATCATCGCTAACTGCAACGCTAAACGAGCATCATTCGTCCGCCGTTTTCTCACTTCGAACTCGCTAGTGCCGTAAGCCATGTGACCACGTCATTGACCATTTCTGGAGGGTTAAGAACTACAGCATGGTCTCCCATGCCAAAAAGCCATGACCGGAAAGCACCGGGGCTACGAACATCAACTTCAACTACCACTGACCCATCTGTTCGTCGCTCAATTACTCCCCCACGATCACGCTCGACCTGTCTAGCCAGCAGCGAGTCAATTAGCACTTGCGCAACAAGACCACTCTCTGGTCCATGCAGCAATGGGTCCTCTGCCATCGCCTCCGCAGGGTCGAGCATTTGGTGATTTGGGGCCGACCCAGTTACGCCGACCGTGACCGAGCTTTGAAAACGTTCTACCTTAAAGTTTTTGGCAGTTCCGTCCTCATGAGCGTGGAGATACCATCCTCCTTGCCTCCAAAACACCAAAACCGGTTCAACTTCGCGGGGCTGCCCTCCATATACGAAACTGATAACGCAGTTCCGGTCAACGGCGTCGTGTAGAGCTACGAGTTCGTCAGGTGCACTCAACTGTGCTCTCAGGGGAGGCGCTGTCGGTAGAGTCCCAGCTCCCAGTTTCGCTAACGCGTCTATCTCCCAAGCTGCATCAAATTGAACCATCGACGCTGCCATCTCAATCGCCAGACTCTCACTATCGGTGAGGTCAAGGTTTAGGAAGACGTCGGCATCTCTGATCGCATATCGAGTGCCTCCAGCTGCCTCATCGTTGCCACCAATATTTTCGGTATGTATCGAGATCCCACATTCGCGCAGATCTTTCTTATCGCGTTCAAAGGTCTTCTTAGAACTCGAATCGTCGTCCGTATACAAATCTGTGTCGCGGACAATCTCTGTCCAACTCACAGGAGCCGGGCAGGCTCGCAGATACATAAGTAGCTTCCATATGCGTTCGTTCTTATCCACTCCCCATGACTCTAGATTCCAGGTAGATGAGATTGTTCGATCTTTGAAAGCCCTAACCTGCTGTTGTGGATGACGCTCCAATTTCTCCGGATCAACTGAGTGTTTCCAACGATGATCTGGGACCCCTGCACCGGCGCGACGCCATGAGGCGTCTAGAGGCAGAACACCTAGATGTTTTGGTTATTGGAGGCGGTGTGACTGGGGTCGGGTGTGCCCTCGACGCCGCCTCTCGCGGGTTGACTGTTGCCGTCGTTGAACAACGGGATTTGGCTTCCGGAACTTCTAGTCGTTCGAGCAAGTTGATTCATGGTGGATTGCGCTACTTACAGCGCTTCGAGTTTGGTCTTGTCAGGGAAGCCCTGTCAGAGAGAAACCTCTTAATTACCCGAATAGCTCCTCATTTGATCAATCGACTTGACTTCCTGTACCCGTTGCGGAACCTCGGAGAACGCTTATATGCAGGCATAGGAATCGCTCTTTACGACTTGATGGCTGTTCGTGGGGGAAATTCTCTACCCCGCCACAGACATTTGAGTCGCAAACAGGTCCAAAACAAAGCACCTGGGTTAGCGCATGATGCTCATAAGGGGGCCATCGTGTACTCCGATGCTTATGTGGATGATGCTCGGTACGTGATTTCAGTCGCGCGCACCGCTGCGCAGTTTGGTGCATCGATCCTTACCTCAACCAAAGTCACGGCGCTCATTAGCTCTGAAGGTCGAGTCTGTGGCGCTTTAATCAAATGTCTCGAAACCGGCCGGGAACTGAAGGTCTCGTGCGGGACCGTGGTCAACGCCACTGGCGTGTGGAGCGATGACATCGAGAATTTTGTTGGCCAGGACAGCTCAAGAGTTAGAGCCTCCAAAGGAATCCACCTAGTAATTCCGCGTGACCGAATAAATCTCGAAACAGGTTTAATTCTTCGCACTTCGGAAAGCGTTCTCTTCGTTATTCCGTCGGGTACGCATTGGATAGTCGGAACAACCGATACCGATTGGCAGCTTGACCGTGCACATCCTGCAGCAAGCAAGAGAGACATAGATTACTTACTTGCAACGTTGAATCGAGTAGTTGAAAATCCGATAACTATCCAGGATGTCGTGGGCGTCTACGCGGGTCTTCGCCCCCTACTAAAGGGTGATGCTGCTGCAACAAGCAAACTCAGCCGTGAACACGTAGTGACAACTTCCACAGCAGGCCTAGTCTCGATCTCAGGTGGAAAGTACACCACATATCGAGTTATGGCACTTGACACTATTGATGCGGTAGGCAGTGATCAGGGCCGTGACCTGTCGAGCTCTCAGACAGCTGAGCTACCACTCATCGGGGCCGAAAATTATGAACAAGTACATGCCCGCGCCAAAGAGATTGCGCTGAAATCAGGAGTGCCCGTCGCCAGTGTCAATCATTTAATTTCCCGTCATGGTGACCGGATCAATGAAGTGCTCGATTTGATCGCCGCCGATGAATTGCTCGGAGGACTGATCGACCCGAACCTGCCTTATCTCCGGGCCGAAGTTATTCACGCCGTCCGTTTCGAAGCTGCCTTACATTTAGAAGACGTACTGACGAGACGCACCCGGCTCTCAGTCGAAACTTGGGATCGAGGCACCGATTCCGCTCTAGAAGTTGCTCAGTTAATGGCCCGGGAATTGGGGTGGGATGAATCTCAGATTGACAGAGAAGTCGAGCATTACGTCAAGCGCGTTGAATCAGAGAGATCGAGCAACAACCAACTTGATGATGAAGGTGCCGATGCTTCACGGATCGCCGTTGGCGACGTGCGCGAAAGCTTTGCTTAAGTTTCGATCTGTCCCACCAAACGATGCTTCTGTACTTTTCCCAGAGCATTTCTCGGCAATGTTTCCAGCGTGTACGTCCTCCGGGGACGCTTGTAATGCGCTAATCGCTCACCAACGAAAATCTTGATTTCTTCATCTTCTATTTCTCGCTCCGCGACAACAAAAGCTACGACCACTTCTCCCCATTCCTCATCAGGAATACCGACTACAGCACATTCTTGGATCGGTTCGTACTCCGAAATTACTTCTTCAACTTCCCTTGGGTAGACGTTGAATCCGCCAGAAATAATGAGTTCCTTTGCCCGGCCAACAATGGACAGGTAACCCTCTGGATCTATTGCGCCAAGGTCGCCAGTGCGGAACCAGCCATCAACGAATACTTCAGTATTTTCCTCAGGGCGTTCCCAATATCCTGAAAACACATTGGGTCCTTTGACTTGGATTTCTGCCGGGTCACCTTCAAGTCGTACCTGTACTCCCGGCAACGGGAACCCCACTGAACCTGGTCGTCGCTCTCCTTCATACGGATTAGAAACCAGCATCGCTGTTTCAGTCATGCCATATCGTTCCAAAACATGTTGGCCAGTCACTCGATGGATGCTTTGATGAAGTTCGGCCGGCAGAGGTGCTGAACCTGATACGCACAACCGAAGTTGCTCGAGTTCAGTGGCTTTCGGAGATTCAAGCAACCTGCTGTACATAGTCGGAACTCCGAAGAACATGGTTGCATCGAATTTTGTTATCGAATCCACTACTTCGTCCACATTGAACTCCGACAGTAAGACCACTTTGGCCCCAACCGCTAGCGATCCATGCAAGCCAACTCCTAGACCATGCATATGAAACAGCGGCAACGCGAGAATCAGGATGTCGTCTGGAGTCCAACGCCACGCTATCTCTAGGCCTCGCACAGACGCCAGGAGATTGCCGTGCGATAGCACAGCGCCCTTGGGTCGACCTGTTGTGCCCGACGTGTAACCAATCAAAGCGGGACTATTGGTCTCCGTGCGATCCAAGCTGACGCTCGTCCCTGCCTCTAACTCGACCGATGGCGATGTCACTACAACACTTGGGTCAGCTGAATGAATCCACTCGCTCCATTCCGGATGTTCGACGATTGCAACCTTGGGTCTGGCATCAGATACCACGTGTCCGACTTCCTCAGCACGGTAGGCACCATTAGCGGGCACAACTACGGCACCAAGCCTAAGAATCGCTACGTGGGCTACAACGAGCTCTACAGAGCTACTGGCGCTGAGGAGCACACGGTCACCGGGTCCTACTCCACTGTGTCCAAGCCTTTGTGCAACAACCTCTGACCGGTCTAAGAGCTCTTGTCCATGCACCCAACCTGATCCAGGGTCGTGGACGACAGCTCGTTGTGGTTGTTCACGCCATTGGCTGACCCAGACAGAGGGGAGTGTCTCCCCGGCCAAGAGTTCGACTTCGGAATGTTCTGACCCTTTGGGAAAGTGTCGATGCCATGCATTCATATTCGCGAACTTCTCTACGTAGCTAGAGAACCGACCCTACCGTGTTCTCCGAGGTGGTGACCCCGACTCAGTTTTCAACCCAGTAGACAAAACGTCGGACCGAAGAACGTTTGGCATCCCCAACGGGATTTGAACCCGTGCCGCCACCTTGAGAGGGTGGTGTCCTAGGCCGCTAGACGATGGGGACCAGGTCGGGGACCTAGACCCCCGAGCGAAGGGCCAGCATATCGATCTGCGCCTATGGCGACACAAGCCGAGAGTTCGTTCACTTACGCAGTCGGTCTTTTCTGCCGATGCCGGCAAGACCGGTAGGGAACAAGAACGTCAACACAATCAAGCCGAGACCGAATACAAACGCCGATTCGTCCAACAGGTCAAAAAACTCGCCTATAGGGCCTAACCCATCGAAGCCTGCGACAGCATCACCAGCTTTTGCCACGACCGTGCGAGCGACAACCCCCAACACAGAACCCCAAATCGTTCCCAAACCACCTACGACAGCTGACGCGTAAATAACAAGTGACTCTTGTGCAGGAAACTTGTCTTGTGAAACGAACGGCACCAAGACAACTTGAAGGGCGCCGCATAGTCCCGCCAAACCCGCACTTATGGCAAAAGTTGTGACGCGAGCAGAAACGAGGTCGATCCCATAGACAGCGGCCGCGGTGTCATTGTCTCTGAGCGCTCTCATGGAGCGCCCAAAACGGCTATTGACGACGTTCCAGGTAGCCCATAAGGCCAGCACCACGATAAGCACACAAAACACGTACCTATAGACCGATGAAGCCATCCGGCCGTCTCCGGGCCACCAGCCTGGAGCGTCAAATCGAGCCTCAATTGAACGTCCGCTGACTCCACCGGTAATCGAAGGGAATCTTTTGCTCAATGGTCGGAACACAATTGCCAACCCAAGGGTGACTAACGCCAAGTGGATTCCCTTGATCCTCAATGCAGGAATACCTACAAAAGCTCCAGCAATACCTGCAGTAGCCGCCCCCAAAGTAATAGCTAGGAGCCACGGCATCGAAAGGTCATCAACGTAATAACCTGTCGCGAACGCCCCGACACCGACGAAAACTCCGTGTCCCAGACTGATCATGCCTCCATAGCCTGTGGCGACATTGACCCCAAGTACCGCTAGAACGCTCACAATTATTTGGCTGGCCTGTCTCAGGCTGGTGGTCGTCGTGAGGAATGGAATGACGGCCAGAGCCACGCAGAGTACAGCTATGCCGAAAGCACTCATTCGGCTGACACGTCGCTCCACGGAAATCATCAGACTCGCTCTATCCGTTTCGTTCCGTATAGGCCTGCTGGGCGTATCAACAAAATAACTACCATCGCTAAGAGAGCTGGAAGCACGCTTAACTCAAAACCGATAAACGGCACATATGCCGGTATAAGTGTCTGGCTCAAACCAATGATAAGACCGCCCACCAAGGCACCTTTAGGCGAGTCCAGCCCCCCGAGGGTCGCCGCGGCAAAGGCATACACCAGAACTCTCAGCATCATGCTTGGTTCAAGTAAAACCGAGTTGGCGCTGAGGCATGCGGCTAACGCGCCAAACCCTGATGCGAGTGCCCATCCGTACATCAACGTCGGGCCGACTCGGATACCTACGAGTTCGGCGTTGGAGGGACTAATCGATACTGCTCTGAACGCTAAACCAGCCTTGGTGTGGCGCAGCAGCAACACGAGTAGAACGAGGACCGACAAAAGTATCGCCCACACCCCAACAGTGGAGTAGCGAAGGCGCGCTCCGAGGATTGTGAAATGTTGGCCGGCACCGGTTGGAAATATCGCGGGAAAGAATCTTGGACCGGTTCCCCACCACTGCGCCATAAGAGAGTTAACGGCAAGTAATAAACCAATAGTTATGTTGACCAACGCTAAATCCGAAGCGCCACCAAGCGGTCTGATAAGCGCACGTTCGGTGACGGCACCTGCCGCCATCCCGCATATCACGGCTCCGGTAATGGCCAGAGGGATCGTGAAAGGAACTCCCGGAATAATACCGGCGAGGCCTCCACCGGTTAATCGAGGTTGAGGACCGGCTAAGAGAACGAACGCTATGTAGGCGCTGAAGGTGGCCATTTCGCCTTGCGCAAAATTCAACAGGCCTGTTGACCGAAATATGATGACAAGGGCTAAAGCTAGGGACGAGTAGATCGCGCTGTT
The DNA here is from genome assembly GCA_004214275.1 of Acidimicrobiales bacterium. Taxonomy (GTDB): domain Bacteria; phylum Actinomycetota; class Acidimicrobiia; order Acidimicrobiales; family Poriferisodalaceae; genus MedAcidi-G3. The sequence continues at coordinate 20,460 of SGYJ01000025.1, forward strand.
GAACAGCGCATCAAAGATTCGTTGGAGCAGGAGAACATAATCCATAACAAAAGACAGAGTGACCGTAGCAAGAACTTGCTACTGAAGTCGCGTTTCGGGGGTGGCTTTCACCACCCCCGAAACAACTAACACCGGTTTGTCTGACCTAGTAGGTCAAAACAAACCTTTGAACTGCATACACAACTACGAACAGTGTGCCTAGGCCACCCAGTAGGCGAGCCATACTGGCTGTGCCTTTGACTGCGTCGGGTCGATTTCCTGCCGCATGCGCTTTCAATTCGTTCGCACCGACAAGCATCGCTACTGGAGCCAGCAGAATAGTCATTCGCAATCCGAAAGCAAGCACCCCGACAATAAGACTGTCAATGGCCATAAGCAGCCAACCCACTGCCAGTAGTACAGCAGGGATGACCGCCATCTTTACTGCAGTATCAGCTCTCTTTGATTCCATACCGGGATCAAAGCTTGATAGTGGCTGGATCGGATCTCCCCCTGGGGTCAGAGGGACGACCTTAATTAGTTTGTCCGAGACCATTCTCGCGAGGGAGACAATTCCACCTGGTGCGAAGAATGTGAAAAGAATAAGGATCAAACCGAAGATAGCTTTAGCTAGTGGACCATCACCGTTCAGTGTGTATAGACCGAGCGGTACCGAAATTCTCTTCGTGAGGTCATTGACCCACACCACAAAGAGACCTCCAACTAACCCACCTTGGAGAGTTCCCACTCCACCAAGTACGAGACCAATAATGAGGTCAATGGCGAGCAGGAATGTGAAGTCCTGACCAGCCACGAAACCCTTGTCCAGGCACCACATCAGGCCAGCCAGTGATCCGAGCGAAGCGCTAATAGCGAAGTTCATCGTCTTAGCTACCGGAAGGTTGACACCATAGACAGCTGCGCCAGCTTCGTTGTCACGAATCGCTAACACCGCTCGACCGGGTCGACTTCGCAGGTAGTTGGTGATTAGCAACATCGTGATGCCCAACATCAAAACGATGACCCAGTACCGGTAGGCCGAACCACCGCGGGCGCCGTCAACGCCTGGCAACCATTCCAGATAGCTAGGGGCTATGACCTCTTCAGATACTCCCTTACCGTTAGGACCACCTGTTCGCTTAGCAATACCAAGCTCATCGATGTTCACCAACGTTGGGAAGACTGCTGCTTGGGCAATCGTCACCAGCGCTAGATATAAACCTTTCACTCGTAGAGCGGGAAGGCCGATGACCACTCCCATGATGAAGCCGACTATCAGCACTACAGGTAAAACTTGCCAATAGTCCCAGTTTTCGTCTTGGACCATGGAGGCCGTGACGAACGCTCCGATACCCATGAAAGCTGAGTGTCCGAGGGCCAACATTCCGTTGAAACCGACGACCAGGTTGACCGCCAAAATGGCGACACTCATGATCAAGGCTCGGTTCATTTTTCCGATTTCGAATGGCTCTAGGACCAGTGGCGTAAGCAGCAGGAAGCCCGCTAGGTAGAGCCACTGAACGTATTTCCATCTTTTGTGTTCTGCGCTGTCTTTTGCAACGACAACCAGTGGTGCACTCATTTTGAAACTCCTCTTGTTGTTGTTGGGTTAGACGCGTTCGACCCGTCGGGTACCGAATAGGCCCGATGGTCGGAACAGTAGGACGATAAGGATGATGAGGAAGGCCGCAGCGAGCTGCAGGATCGACATGTAAAGCTGGCCGAAGACCACTACGCC
>SGYJ01000026.1 GCA_004214275.1 Acidimicrobiales bacterium
AGGGGTGAACGAAACGCTTCCGTCGTCGTTTTCGTTGAAGTAAGACTTGAGTGATTTCACTTCAGCAAGAACTTCGCTCAGTTGACTTTCAACTTTAGATAGGTCTACTGATCCTTCTGCAGCAGCTTCTACAGTTAGCTGAATTTCACCTTCCTCGTCTGGTGATACCTCATCATCGTCGCCTCCTCCGCAAGAAATTGCGAAGAGACTCGTAGCTAGAACTGCTACAACTGCCGTACGTAGAAACCGAAACTTGCGAACCATCAGGATCCTCTCACAGGTGCCATCCACATCACTGAATGGCTTTTGGGGCCGTAACCGACAACCCTACATGGGTCGATAAAACTATCGGGAGACTCCGAATCTTCTATCTGGCTATCAACGCAGCCTGACAGCTACTTCATTGGCAAGGAGCCTTCCCTTCGCGGTCAGTTTCAGATTGCCGTCGAGGTCAGCTGGTTGGGTCAGGTGTCGAACTTCGTGCGGAATGAATTCTTCAGGAACACCACTACTCGTTCGCAAAGCAAGTTGCCGTCCCTCAAGTGCCCACCCATCGACATCTAGCTTTTCTGAACCAGCTTCCACCGAAGAATTTTTTGAGATTGCGCTTATGAACCGCTCCGGTGTTCTGACACTCCAAAATCTTTTGTGGCCGATATGGCTATGTGCTGCGACACCGAGACCCAAATATTCTCCTTGGTTCCAATAAAGCAGGTTGTGTCGGGACTCTTTATCAGGTTGAGCCCAGTTGGAAATCTCGTAATTGGAATATCCGGCAGCTGTTAGAAGGCGATCCGCTTCAATGTATTTGTCGGCTTGGTCATCATCATCGGGGTGTCTCTCAATATCGGTTGCTAGCGGGGTTCCCGGTTCGACGGTTAACGCATAGGTGCTGAGGTGGTTTGGTTCCAGAGATAGAGCTTTCTCTAAGCTCATTCGCCAGTCTTCGTTAGTTTCTCCTTGAGCTCCGTATATGAGATCAAAGTTGATGTTGGTGATTCCGGCAGATCGAATTTTCTTGACCGCCGTTTGCACATTTTTGGGGTCATGTTCTCGGCCAAGCGACTCAAGGACATGGGGAGCCATGGATTGAACACCGAGGCTGATTCGGTTGACTCCAGCGTGGACATAGGTTTCAAGTTGGTCGCTGTTGACTAGGTCGGGGTTGCATTCAACGGTGAATTCACTGTCGTCGGCTATCGGGAGCTCTGCGACAACATCCATCAGCAGTTCTGCTGGGACGAGGTTAGGTGTCCCCCCACCAATGAAGACCGATGTGATTACAGGCAACTCGGGTGCCCAGTTCCTTGCTTGGGTTTTGCAACCCGCTAGGTATTCGTCGATCAGATGTTCGCGATCGGTCCAAGTTGCAAACGAGCAGTAATCACAACGACGCGAACAAAACGGGACGTGAATATAAAGACCAAACTTCTTTGCTTCTTCTTGGTTCATTAGAAAAGGCTGTCCTGCATGATGAAGTCATCGATTTCGAAGTCGCCGGTTTCGAGAGGGTGTGTCAAAAGCGGTTGCAGGTCAAGCAGGAAGTTCTCTATGAACCCCGCCCGATTGCATGCCGCCAGTCTCCCAACCATTGATTTGATAGTGAACTCGTGAGCTCCTTGATTAATGACTGCGGGGTAGCTAACTAAATCGGCCCAGATTTGGTCTTCGATTCTTGGATTCGACCATCGATCGTCAAGCAGAGATCCTTTGGCTCCGACCTCTTCGGTAAGAAACTTTTTGATTTCGTTCGCCAGCTGAGTGAGCCGGTTCTCAAGTTCTTGGTCCAGCAAGGGTTGTAGGTGTCCAGCAAATTTCTTTCTTGTGTCGACTGCTTGGCGTATGCCTAGTTTTTCGGTGATTGAGTCCTCAAGTTCTCGGACAAAGAACCCGTCATCTGCTTGTGCGACGTACCTCGCGTACCAGGCTCCTTGTTCCACCAGTCTGTTGCCTCCCGAAAGCCCTCTGGTCGTGCCGACTTTGGTTGATCCGTCACGAAAGATGGCTACATAGAGTCGGTGAGGGTGGGTCAGGTATGCGGCCATGGCTTTACCGATTGCGTCGCGTCCTCTTCGATGAGCTTGATGCATATTTGCGGCTGCGATGTTGTCCTTAGTCTGGCATCGTTCGCATTGGCGCGCGCTAACTGCCGGTGAGTCGCATTGCACGCTGGTTGATCCGTCTTCGGAGCGGTCAACCGTTCCAATGCACTGCCGGTCGCGGCCGGCGGCTACGCGGAACCTGAGTTCGAGTTCATTGGCGCTCATCAATTGTGTTGACTCTTGGCCTTGAACTCGGAATTGTAAGAAAGGTTCTTCGGCGTGCCAATTGATGGCGGTGAGATAAAAGGGGAAGTCGGTGTCTGTGTTCATCTCAGCGGTGAGAGACTTGTTAGGCACCCAGTCGAACGCCGAGTTGGTCGAGTCGGTCCGCTATTTCATCTATCCCTGTGTCGAGGATGCATGCAATGGTTCGAAGGTCATCTCGGCGAATGGTGAGTGAGGAGCCGTTGAACTCTCGCCGTTGCGCCTGGATCATCGCTAGGAACCGCCCTAGTACAGCAGCCTCAGCACCAGGAACTCGTGCTAGCCGATCAAGATCGATTGTCACCTGTTGGTCAAGGCTCATAGCTGCGTCTTCGGTGACGCCGTCTCCTCGTGGGAGTAGCTGTCCTACCGGGACCTCATAAAAGTGTGCGAGTCGCGAGAGCCGTGGAACCGATATGGCCCGTTCCCCTCGTTCGTATGCGCCAAGAACTGAAGCTTTGAATTCATGGCCGGATTCTGCTTCTACTTCTTGAAGTGACATCCGTTTTTGTCGGCGGACAAGTCGGAGGCGTTCGCCGACTTTGAAGCTGTAGTTTTCTCCATCGAGTTGTTCTTCGTTAAGGCCTGAGTCAGACATGTCCACCCCCGATCATCGTTTGATTAAGAGTGACCATAGTTCACGGAGAGTGGTTGTCCAGTAAGTCTGCGCGAAGTAGCGACAGTACTGACGCCGCCGCGACCGCTGCTGTTTCTGCTCGAAGCACCGAGGGGCCCAATGAGACTGTTCGTCGGTCTGCTACTTCACTGGGATCCCACCCCCCTTCGGGTCCTATATAGATGGTCGATTGCTTTAACGTGATCCTGTCGCCATGTCGATGAGCGAGCGACACTCCCGGCTCTGAAGCTGCGTGGTTGATTTCGTTGATCGGCTTGATTTCAGGAATTCTTACTTGTCGAGATTGCATGGCTGCTTCCCGAGCTATGCGCGTGAGGCGGCGGTGTTGTTGTTCTGCTTTTGTTGAATTCCACTTAACAACTGACCGCTGTGAACTGAGTAGGTGAATTTCGTCGACTCCGAGTTCGGTAAGTTTTTGGACGATCCAGCTAGGTCGATCTCCCTTAGGGACGACAAATCCAATGGTTATTGGTGTTGATGGTGGTGGGACAGTGACGATTCCCCCGGTGGTTTCAATGCTGATACCGAAAATTGCTGGACACCACTGGTCGATTCCATCGCCGATGGTAAGCGGGTCTCCCGGCTTGAGTCGCAATACGCGGTGCAGGTGGTGCCGGTCTTCGTCGGATAGTTCGGGTGCTTGGAGGTTGCTGACGAAGACGTGAGGGCCGTTCGTTCCATCGGGGAGGGAGCCCATGGTCTATTGGAATGCTGCGCGAATTTTTCCAAGGACCGTGCGGTCGCCTGGCTCCGCAACGTTCTCTCCGCGTTGCTGCGCTATTTCACGGAGTCGCTCTTCGTCATCTTTGGAAAGTTTGGATGGAATTTCAACCTGGACTGAGAGGATTAGGTCACCCCTTCCTCTTCCTCGACCTTCTAACCGTGGAACACCATGCTCGCGTAGTCGAAAGATTTCTCCGGGCTGAGTTCCAGGAGGTATTGCCAGTTCGATTGTTTCGTCAAGTGTTTCAAAGTTGATTCGCGCTCCTAGAGCTGCTTGCAACATGGTCACATGGAGTTCTGCATACAGGGTGTCGCCATCTCGGTTGAATTTGTCGGAAGTTGCCACTCTGAGATGGACGTATAGGTCTCCGTGAGTTCCGCCTCTAGGGCCGGCAGCTCCGCGTCCTGTTAGTCGAAGCGTTGACCCGGTGTCGACGCCTGCTGGCACTCGGACCTCGTACGACATCGACTCGCGGTACCGGCCTTCTCCTCGACATTGGCGACATGGTGTCGGTATTTCCTCACCCAATCCCCCACATCGTGGGCAGTGGACAGTGGTGACCATTTGCCCGAGAAGGCTTTGGCGTACTTGGCGTACTTGGCCAGCTCCTTCACATTCGGTGCAACGACGAGGAGAGGTCCCTTCTGCTGCTCCGGAGCCTGAACAATCCTCGCAACCCACGGCCGTTTGTAGTTCTACTTTTCGGTCGATACCAAATATTGCTTCTTCGAAACTTAAATCGAGCACTATTTCTTGGTCTTCGCCTGGTGGTGGGCCCGAAGGCCCTCTGGTTCTGCCTCCTCCGAACGGATTTCCTCCGAAAAAGTTTTCGAATATGTCGTTCAGGTCAAAATTGAATGGATCCCCACCCATTCCACCGCTTCGTAACCCGTCGTGACCGAATTGGTCGTAACGGGCCCGAGCATCGTCATCGGACAACACCGCGTACGCTTCGCTGACTTCTTTAAATTTTGCTTCGGCGTCTTGATTGTCTGGGTTGGCGTCGGGGTGATATTCACGTGCCAGCTTTCGGTACGCTCGCTTGAGGTCGTCGGCCGAAGCTCCGCGATCCACTCCCAACAACTCGTAGTAGTCAGTTGCCATGAGCTTCTTCAGTCCTCGTGTGCCTCACCTAAGGACTCGCCAAGGCGACTACTAACTACGTGTACTGCAGCTAGAGCTTTTGGATAGTCCATACGGGTTGGTCCCAGAACCCCGATGCTACCGACCTGTTCACCATCGACCTTGTAAGGAGCGACAACTACTGCGCACTGTGCAAGGGGCGCGACTCCTGTTTCGGAGCCAATGGCGACACTTAAACCGCGTTCTACGAGGTCTCCGAGGAGACTTACGACGATCAATTGTTCTTCTAGAACTGCAAGTACTGACTTCACTGTCGATACGGCATCGAATTGTCCAGCCATGTTCGCTGCGCCTCCGATGTAAAGGTCACCAGCGTGATTTGATGAGGGAGATATCGATGCCAGCGTGGTCGCTATGAGATTGTCGACTTCTGCTTGGCCCGTGGAGTCCACTTTGGGAATACTGCCCAAAGATGTTCCAACGAAGGCATCGCTTAAGGCTGCAGTTGCTGCTGCGAGGTGGTTAGGTTCGATTTGAGCGCCGCTGACGAGTTCAATCATTGAACGTTCGATTGAGCCTGAAGATGTGACAATGACGAGGAGAAGTCGCCCAGAACCTAGGTCCACTAGTTGGACGGAACGAACGGTTGTGGGGTCATGTGTTGGGCCAACAACAATCGCTGCGTAGGCGGTGAGTTGGGAGAGTAACCGACTGGTGTCAGCGAGACGTTGTTCGATTTGTCCTTGGGTGTGCCGGAAGAAGGCGCTGATCTGTCGAGCTTCTGTGTCGTCTAGGTGACCGGGCCCAAGATTGTCTACGAAATACCGGTATCCCGCGTCTGTTGGTATTCGTCCCGCGCTTGTGTGAGGTTGAGCAAGGTAGCCATCGGCTTCGAGGCTTGCCATTTCGTTTCGTATTGTTGCAGCGGATACGTCGAGGCCTGATAGATCCGACACAGCGCGAGATCCAACTGGTTGGGCTGTGTCGATGAAACTTTCCACGACAGCTCGTAATACTGTCGCCTTGCGTTCGTCCACGTGCGGTCCCGTTCGCTGAGCTAACGATGATGTAGTGGTGAAATACTACGCGCATCTGTGAGGTCGAAGAACAGTCACCCATAAAGCGGGGTGTTTAGTCATCCAGTTTTAGGGCAGAAACGAAGGCCTCATTGGGTACTTCAACCCGTCCGATGGCTTTCATTTTCTTTTTACCCTTCTTTTGTTGTTCCAGAAGTTTTCGTTTCCGCGTTATGTCACCGCCGTAGCATTTGGCGAGCACATCTTTTCGCTTTGCTTTCACTGTCTCTCTGGCGATGATCCTTCCCCCGATTGCTGCTTGGATCGGAACGTCGAACATTTGACGCGGAATGAGTTCCCGTAGTTTTTCGGCCATTCGACGGCCGTAATCGTAGGCGGCGTCACTGTGCACAATTGTGGAGAACGCGTCTACTGGGTCGCCGTTTAACAGCACATCGACTTTGACAAGTTTGTCGACTTTGTATCCGCACGGTTCGTAGTCGAGACTTGCGTAGCCTTGGGTTCGGCTCTTCAATTGATCGAAGAAGTCAGTCACGACTTCTGCGAGCGGCATTTCGTAATGAAGTTCAACTCGTTCGGGTGAGAGGTATTCCATTCGATCCATCGTGCCTCGTCGTCCTTGGCAAAGTTCCATCACCGTTCCGGTGTAGTCCGCTGGGGTGAGGATGCTGATTCGAAGGATGGGTTCTTCAATTTCGGTGACAGTACCCATATCTGGAAGGTCTGACGGGTTGTCAACGTCCAGGGTCTGTCCATCGTCTGTCGTTACTTTGTAGGCAACAGAAGGGGCGGTGGCTATTAGAGAGAGATCGAATTCTCGTTCGAGTCGCTCCCGCACAATTTCCATGTGCAGCAGCCCTAGGAACCCACATCTGAATCCGAAGCCAAGCGCTCCAGACGTTTCTGGTTCGAACGTAATTGATGCGTCGTTGAGTTTTAGTTTTTGGAGAGCTTCACGTAGGTCTGGGTATTCATCGCCGTCCACTGGATAAAGGCCACAAAAGACCATCGGTTTAGGGTCTTCGTAACCGTCGAGTGGGTGATCAGCAGAACCTGCGGCGGTGGTGACTGTCTCTCCAGACTTCGCTTGTCCTACATCTTTGATGCTGGCGATGAGATAACCGACTTCTCCGGGTCCAAGTTCATCGACTGGTGTGGTCGCTGGGGAACGCACACCAATTTCTTCGGCGTAATGAGTTCCTCCGGTCTGCATGAATTGAAGTTTGTCGTTAGTGCGGATTCGTCCATTCATGATCCGCATTGAGGACACGACACCTCGATATTGATCGAAGTGAGAATCAAAAATTAGTGCCTGCAAAGGCTCATCAATTTTTCCGTCAGGTGGGGGGATTCGCTCGACGATGGCGTCGAGGAGTTCGGTAATTCCGTCTCCCGTCTTTGCTGAAATCTCGAGTACTTCTTCTGCTGGCAACCCAAGGACGTTTTCGATCTCGGAGGCATATAGCGCTGGGTCTGCGGCTGGTAGGTCGATCTTGTTTAACACCGGCACAATTTCCAGGTCGTTTTCAAGAGCTAGATAACAGTTCGCGAGAGTCTGCGCCTCAATACCTTGTGCAGCATCAACTAAAAGGACTACCCCTTCACATGCTGCAAGCGATCGACTGACCTCATAACCGAAGTCAACGTGACCAGGGGTGTCAATGAGGTGTAGAACATGCCCTTTCCATTCAACTCGGACGTTTTGAGCTTTGATTGTTATGCCCCGTTCGCGTTCTAGTTCCATTGAGTCCAGATATTGGGCGCGCATAGATCTCGCTTCAACGGCGCCAGTGATCTCCAGAATCCGGTCCGATAAGGTGGATTTTCCGTGATCTATGTGCGCGATGATCGAAAAGTTTCGTATTCGTGTGAGATCCATCTGTATCTGCAAGGTATCAACGAGAATCGGAATTCGGTGGCTCTAACACCAGGAGTCACCGTTAAGGAAACTGAATGAGGGCTGCGGCATTACATAGTCGTGTTGCTAGCCTGAAGCAGTTGTCGCTTATAGCCATTGAGCTTCGGCAACGTCGGTTTGAGTTGGAGTAAGAGAAGGTCAAGTGGCAAATATTAAGAGCCAGATTAAGCGCAACCGCCAAAATGAGACTCGTCGTGTTCGTAACAAGGCTGTTCGAAGCGAATTGAAGACCCGAGAGAAGGCTGTTTTCGCTGCCATCGATGCTGGTGAGCCCACTGACGAACTTTTGCGCCTCGCACAAAAGCGTCTTGATTCAGCAGCGTCTAAGGGCGTCATTCATCAAAATGAGGCAGCTCGACGCAAATCCCGACTGAGTTCGAAGGCTTCGACTAACTGATTTAGTGGCTCAGTTGCGCTAAACGTGCAACGAGTATCTCCATGAGAATGTCGCCATCTAGGGCTGATTTTCCTCGAAGGTCCATGTCAGTTTTGCTTAGCAGTTCTATTGCTCGACGGGTTTTATCTGGACCGAGTCGTCGCATCTGACTTAGGGCCTTTTTGGCGGGAAAGGTCGAGCCTTTCATTTCGAGGTGCACGGCAGCGTCTTTTTCGTTTGATATTTGGGTTCCATCAAGGCGCAGGATTCGTTCGTAGTGGGTGTGGAGTGTTGCCATTATCTGAAGGGGGTGACGTCCCCCTGCAGCCATCATGCGTTGCACGACTTCGAGGGCTGTTTTCATTTCTCCGCGATCCAAGGCATCGGTCAGGTCCCATGGAGGGACTGCTCCTTCGTCCCCAAGGAACGGGCCTACTTCTGCGGCGCCGAGTTTCGTGTCTGCGCCGTAGGCGCCTTCAAGGATTTGCAACAATCCGGTGAGGCGAGCAACGTCTTCACCAAGGTGTTCTGCGATGAGTTGTCGCGCGCTGGGATCTAGTTGAACAAGAGAGGTGTCAAAGCGTTCCTGAAACCAGCTGCTACGTGCCCGGCCGGTTCCTGGAGCACCGACCTTGATTTGTTCTCCGTCAATGGCCTTAGCTGCCTCAACAAGTTTTTTTGGTACGGCTCCACTGCCCCACTCGATCACTAGGTCAGTGGTTGATGGGAGGTCACTTAACAGTTCGATTAGCGGCTTCAATTGGTCCACTTTGAACCGGTTGAACTCGCGAACGACAACCACGCGACGGTCACTCAATAGCGGCGGTGTTTGCACTGCATCGACTACTTGTTCAATTGCGTATTCTTCGCCGCTGAGTTCTTCCAGTACTAGCGATCTATCTTGTGTGCCGACGAGTTCTTCGACACACGCTCGTACTGCCTCTGCGAGCAGCGAAGGCTCTGGCCCTGAGAATATTTTTGCGGATGCCTGAACCACGGTCGCGACGTTAGCTCCCTAAATTGGTTGTTTCTGCGTTTCCGATTGCACCAGTTCGCTGTCTGCGTTGATTGTCTAGAACAGCGCTGTTGAGAGTTTGCGACGCCATTCGGCGGTTCTCGGGTCTTCCGCGCCCATTACTTCGAGGAGGTCAACAAATCGTTGTCGGGCTTCGTCATCAGTCTTGACTTGACTAAGGAGTTCTCCGAGCTCTGCATCCAGTTCATCAGGTTCTCCTGAAATATCCGACGTTCTAGCTGTCGCTGCGACGCGTCGACTTTCAGCTGACTCCGGTATTCGTTCTAGGAGTGCAAGTCCTTCTTCGGTCCGACCATCACCGACTAGTAATTCAGCAAGTGCGACAACCGCTTCTGGGTTGTCGCTTTGAGTTTCGAGGGCTGCTCGCAGTGAGAGTTCATCTCCGGCCTCAATAAGTGCATCTATATGGTTCTCTTCTTCTGTTGGTAGCAGACGAGTGACAAAATCTTGAAGCATGGGTTCGCCTTGGGCACCCATAAAACCGTCGACAGCTTGACCATCTTTGAACGCTACGACCATGGGTATCGACTGAACTTGGAAGGCCTGTGAAACGCCAGGATTCTCGTCAACGTTAATTTTTACACCGAGCACCTTGCCCCCTTGAGCGTCTATGACTTGTTCAAGTAGCGGACCAAGGGTTTTGCAGGGTTCACACCAGGGCGCCCATAGGTCGACGATCACCGGCATTTCGTGACTCTTTTCGATGACCTGTTGTTCGAAGTCCTGGTCGGTGACGTCAATCATGTCGTTCCTTTCGGTTCTTTGAGTTGGGTTTTCGGTGGGCCTCGGTTCGGCCAAGATGTAGTTTCGGGGTGATATCGAGTTGAGGAGTGTTGTGGTTAAGGGTATTGAGGAAAAACCTGTGACGGCATGGTTGGCTGCTCGAGTTGATAATTTGAGTTCACCACTCAAGTTTGAGCTCATCACAGGCGGCCATTCCAACCTCACCTATCGAGTCACCGATAGTGAGGGCCGAAAATGGGTTCTACGACGTCCACCTCTGGGCCATGTTTTGGCTGGGGCGCACGACATGGTCCGAGAACATCGGCTTCTGTCGTCTTTAGCTAATAGCGAGGTGCCAGTTCCTTCGGTTGTGGGGCTGTGCACTGATGCCGCGATTAATGGCGCCGATTTTTATATAACCGATTTTGTTGAAGGTCACGTGTTGAGAGACCAGAACTCTGCGGGTGAGGTCCCCCTCGCACAACGACCTGTTGTCGGACATGAACTGGTAATGGCGTTAGCCGCGATTCATTCAGTTGACCTGGAGTCAACCGGTCTTGCTGACCTCGGGAAACGCGAGGACTATGTAGCTCGTCAATTGCGCACCTGGCTCCGACAATTTAACGCTATGACGTCTAGGGATTTGCCGATCATCGAGCGAGTGCACGACGCATTGGCAGCCGATATTCCTCGGCAACACGAGGCCACTCTGATTCACGGAGATTTCCGTTTGGATAATTGTCTAGTCACCGGCGAGGGTGAAGTGGCTGCTGTGCTCGATTGGGAGATTTCTACCCTTGGCGACCCCCTGGCTGATTTAGGAATCTTGCTGGCTTACTGGAGCGAACCCAACGACAATTTCTTACCTCTTGGGGATGCTGCAACCATCCATGAGGGATTCCCAGGCCGACAAGACCTTGTAGCCGAATACGAACGTGTCACCGGCCGGGACACCAGCGACATGGATTTCTTTTTTGCGTTCGCCAGTTGGCGTCTGGCTTGTATTTTGGAAGGAGTCCACGCTCGATATGTGGGTGGCGCCAACGTAGAAATTCCCGAAGAAGTAGAAATTTTTCCGCACAGCGTCGTCCATCTAGCCGAACGTGCCGCTGAAATACTTGACGCATAGACAACTCCAGCTGAGACATGCCGCCGGACCTGAACTAAGTTCGTGGTTATGAAGATTGATGGCGGATTGGGCGTTGATAGCGGTTTTGACGGGATCATGGACAAGGCCCGAGAACAAGAAGAAATTGGGTATGACGGTCTGTGGGTTCCAGAGACAAGTCATGACCCTTTCACGATGCTTCCTTTGATGGCAGAAGCGACCGAGAATGTCGAGCTAGGTACCAGCATCGTTGTTGGTTTCGCAAGAAACCCGATGGATTTGGCCTATAGCGCCAACGACATTCAGTTGATCTCTAAAGGTCGCTTTACTTTGGGTCTCGGCAGCCAAATAAAGGCACACATTACGAAACGTTTCTCAATGGAATGGTCAAAACCAGCTGCGAGAATGCGCGAAATGATCCTGGCGACGAAAGCCATTTGGAACAGTTGGAACACTGGAGAGAAGCTCGATTTCCGAGGCGACTTCTATCAACACACTTTGATGACCCCATTTTTCCATCCAGGCGAAAATCCCTACGGTGCTCCCCGTATGGCCCTCGCCGGAGTTGGTCCCCTCATGACCGAGGTCGCCGGAGAAACGTGTGACGTCTTTTTGGCTCACGGCTTTACGACCGAAAAATATTTACGTGAAGAAACAGTCCCAGCGCTCGAGCGAGGTGCTGAGCGAGCGGGCCGGAGCTTGGCCGATGTAGAAATCTCAGGTCCTCTTTTTGTAGTCACAGGCAACAACGAAGATGAACTCGAAAAAGCGAAACAAGGGACTCGCCAACAAATCGCCTTTTATGGTTCAACGCCCGCCTATCGAGGCGTTCTGGAATGTCACGGCTGGGGTGATATGCAAACTGAACTCAATGCCCTTTCCAAAGAAGGTAAGTGGGTTGAGATGGGCAATCTTGTCGACGACGAGATACTTGACGCCTTCGCTGTAGTCGGCGAACCAGAACAGATAGCTGACGAACTGAAAACTCGTTTCGGTGACATAGTCCAACGTCTTAGTTTCTATGCCCCATACCGATCCGATGCAGAGCGGTGGCGCAAAGTGTTCGCCGATCTAAAGGCCTCGTAAATGATTGCGGATCTTCCTACCTCGGTTGAGATCCGTGAAGTCGGCCCCCGCGACGGGCTCCAAAACGAAACAACTATCCCTGTAGCGGAACGCATCGCTCTCATCGACGCTCTTTCCGCAACTGGCTTAACTGCTATTGAGGCGGCTTCGTTCGTCCACCCAAAGGCGATCCCACCTATGGCTGGATCGGCTGAAGTGATGAAGGGCATCACCCGGGTCCCGGGAGTTCGTTACCGCGCCTTGGTCCCTAACGAACGCGGAGCAATGGACGCTTTGGAGTGCGATGCCGACGAACTTGAGGTGGTGATGTCGATTTCCGAGACTCATAACCGTAAGAACATAAATATGACTCCCGATGAGTCTGTCCAACAAATCATCGAACTGACAGCTCTGGCCCATCAACAGGACACCCCAGTTGAAGCCATCCTGTCGACTGCTTTTGGCTGCGCGTACGAAGGCGATATTTCTCCTACAAGAGTTGCCCAGTACGCCCGCCGTGTTCTCGACTCGGGCGGAGTCGATGGGCTGTCATTTGGTGACACCAGTGGGATGGCGACACCAAGAGTTGTCGTTGAGTTGTTGGATGCCCTTGAAGAGGTGGAAATAGACGTTTCGCGGATCGGTTTACATTTTCACAACACCCGCAACACCGGACTCGCAAATATCCTGGTTGCGATGCAACGGGGGGTGGCGCGCTTTGATGCGGCTATCGGAGGGTTGGGTGGTTGCCCCTACTCACCGGGAGCAACTGGGAACGTAGCCACTGAGGACGTCGTACATATGGTTGAGGACCTGGGCGCCACAACCGGCATCGAGTTAGAGAGTCTTATTCGTTGCGGTCAACTAGCTGAACAGTTGGTCGGCCGTCAACTTCCAGCCCAAGTACTGCGTTCCGGGCCACGAACCAGAACCGTCGACGCTTAAGTCGACGATTAGGCGATGATTCCTTGTGTGCGCAGTTCGCGAATTTGTTCGTCGCTGTAGCTCGCGACTTCGCTGAGCACTTTGTCGGTGTGTTGACCGAGTTCGGGTCCGGTGGAGGCGATTCTGCCTGGTGTACGTGAGAAATTGGGAACGGGCGCTGCCATCGGCACATCTTTACCCAACACTTGATCTTCGTACCGTTCAATGAGTTGACGAGCAGCAAATTGAGGATCAGTCAGCATGTCTGGTGCGGTGAAGATTCGACCGTAAGGAATGGCGTTTGTATCGAGTATCGCCTCGAGCTCTTCTACCGGTAGCTCTGAAGTCCATGCTGCTATCAGGTCGTCAAGTTCTGTTTGGTTCACTCCCCTGCTTTCATGGTTGATGTAGCGAGGGTCGTCAGCTAAATCACTTCGGTTCATTGCGTCGCAGATACGTCGGAAGATCGCATCGGCGTTGCCTGCGATGAGGACGTCGGCGCCGTCGGCAGTTGGATACACATTTGATGGTGCAACTCTTGGTAGTACCGAGCCGGTGCGTCCTCGAATGTGGCCACCCAATTCAAAATCTGCGACGGTTGATTCCATTAAGGCGAACACTGCTTCGTATATTGCGACGTCGACTTCTTGGCCTTTACCGCTGTGTTGTCGTTCGTTGAGCGCAGCCATCGTGCCAATCACAGCGAACAAGGAGGCGATGGCGTCGCCAAGGCTGATTCCTGCTCGGGTTGATTGGCGATCGGGCCAGCCTGTGGTGTGCCGGATCCCTCCCATGGCTTCACCAATCGATCCGAAGCCTGGGTCCGTTGCGCGAGGTCCTGTCTGCCCAAACCCTGAGACATGCGTCATGATCAATCCAGGGTTGTCTTGTGCGAGGTGTTCATATCCCAGTTGCCATTCTGCTAATCGGCCGGGAGTGAAGTTTTCTAGGACCACGTCGCTTTGCAGTGCGAGATCTCGCGCCACGGCTCGCCCTTGAGTGGATCGAAGATCAATCACTACTGATTTTTTATTTCGTGCTATTGCTGGCCACCAGAAACTGTGTCCTTCGCTATCGCAGTGTCCCCATTTACGCATTGGGTCGCCCACTTCTGGTGGTTCGACTTTGATTACTTCGGCACCGTAGTCACCGAGAAGTTGTCCCGCGAACGGTCCGGCGATGAAACTTCCAAGTTCCACCACCCGAATACCAGAGAGAGGGCCATTCACGTTAGGTGCCAAGTGGTGCGCAATCGCTTCCGCAGCCAATTTCGTTGGGTGCTTCGGGCGCAGCCGGACGGTGTAACACCCCTGAGGTTGGGGTCACCTTCAGTTCCTCTCCCGCAATTATGCAGTAGGCATCAACAATCATTGAGTAGCCGCCTGTTTCATAGGGTGGCCACAGGACCACAACGTTGGGTCTGTTCTCGATGTTGCGGGCCGCAGTCTTACTAACCGGGCAATAGATGCTGTCGTTTTCGAAGCGAAATGTCATGTGGGCGACATGGGAGGTTTCATCGTCGCTCACGGTAAGTAGGAAAGCTGAGTGACCGAACCGTTCAAGCTCGGGTTCGAGTTGGTTGGGGGCAACCGGAATGCTCATGGACAGAGCTTAGGCCCCTATCCAGTCATACAGAAGCTGTAGTTGCATGACTCGGGGGCGCTGGTAGCTTGGGTTTCTCTTCGGGGCTATAGCTCAGTTGGTAGAGCACTTCCATGGCATGGAAGGGGTCAGGGGTTCAATTCCCCTTAGCTCCACTCGAAGCAATGGTGAGAGCTAGCCGATTCGTCGAAATAGCGAACGACTAACAGGCGCCGTATTTTGGCTCGCTATGAGTTCTTGAATGGCTGGATCAGCGAACATTGCTGTGCTGGCTGCTTGAAGGGCATCTAAGTCATCGGTCCATGTAACGGCAACGTAGAGTCCGGTTCGAACTCCTGCAGCGACCATTTGACCGAATTTCTGTCCTGTCGCTCCGGAACTCATCGCGGCCCAATAGGTATCCGCGTTGGTTGACCAAGTGGCGTCATCTATCGGATCTCCGGTGACTTGCAGAAGAGAACCGAAGGCACCATCTGTTACGCCGCGTTCTTCTTTGGTTAATACGAGACTTCGCGACATGAGTTCTATGCCTGCTTCTCGAGCGGCGGGACGTACAGCAACTCCGGCGCCAAGACTCCCCTCAAAGGCCGCTGAAATGGAGTCGAAGTCGACGGCTATGGTCACCCGCCCTGTCATATCCCCACTCATCACTGACTGACTAACTCGGATAGCTGATCCCCCTGCCGATTCCAATGCTGGTCGCGCATTGGCGTTAAATATTTCCAAAAATTCGTTGGGATCTGGGGCTGCCGCCATGGTTGCAACGGTGTAACTCATGTTCTCTCCTAGAGGTAGATCGATTTTCAGCAAAGTGGACGGCACTCAGTCAAGCACACCCAAGTTGTTTGCGCTGAGGAGCTTGAGTGCTTCTAGTCAGATCAGAGTTGTCTTGGCATTAAGTCTTCGTATTTCAGCCAAGCCGCATCGTTCGGCGGTCTTGATAAGCCACCATGCCGCGTCGAAGTCGAACCATTTAGCTCCAAACCTCGCGGAGGTCGGAAGACCGTGGTGGTTGTTGTGATACCCCTCACCGGAGGTAAGCGCTGCAAGCCAATGGAGGTTCGTTGCACTATTTGAGAACGGTCGCCGTCCAAATGTGTGGCCGACCGCGTTAATTGCCCCAGAAAGGAGCACATAGCAGACGACATGGAAACCAAAAGCAAGTGGTCCTTGCCACCAACCGAGCCATAGGGACAGAAGTGTGGTCGAGATCAGCAATCCGAGAGGCCCGCGGTCAAACATCAACCTGTCCCACTTGTCGGGGGCTAGATCCCGGCCCCATTTTTCGACGGTAATCGGGTCATTGGCAACGCGCCGGTATAACCAAAAATTCGTTAACTGCACCCGCACCCATCCAAGTCGCGCAGGTGAATGGGGGTCAGCTTCTTCGTCGGTGAAAGCATGATGTTTACGGTGAACAGCAGCCCATTCGCGCGCTTTTACGCCCGTGGTGAGCCAAAGGAAAAACCGCAGGAAAAGAGCAAACCCGGGTCGGAACTGCACGGCCTTGTGAGCGAGCGACCTATGTAAGTACGCGGAGGTAGTAAGGGTGGAGACCTGTGTTACGGCAAAGCCGACGAGCAGAGGTGTGATGATTCGCGCGGTCATCAAGGATAAAACTAGCCGAAGAAAGACCCAACGACGGCAACACATTGATATGGCCGAACTATGTCAAATTCTGAAAGACTGACCGTGTGAACCAAGATTCTGAAGTAACGGTCGACTACATCGATCAGATTGCTGTGGTCCGACTAAATCGCCCCGAACACCTCAACGCCTGGAACAACAAAATATCTTCAGGCCTAGACACTTTGCTACGCCAGGTTTCAGATAGCCCAGACGTGCGAGTAGTGGTTATCACCGGCAGCGGTCGGGCTTTTTGTGCTGGTGCAGATCTCGCAGGAGGTGGTGACACCTTTAACTCAAACAGAGAACGCGACCAGGATGATACGAGTGAGGCTAGAACCCCTCAGTTTCTGCCCCATCAAGTGACGAAACCAGTTATCGCTGCCATCAATGGACCAGCGGTGGGTGTGGGCGCAACCTACCCGTTGATGTGTGACATAAGAATTGCTTCTGAAAGTGCTCGAATCGGTTTCGTGTTTAATCGCATCGGGATGCTGCCCGAACTTGGCTCCCACTCCTTACTTCCGAGAATCGTAGGGTTTTCAAATGCAGCGCAACTCTTGATGGGTGGAGAAATTATTGACGCCCAAACCGCTCTTTCCATGGGTCTGGTTTCTGCAGTTCACCCAGACGATCAGCTCCTCGATCAAGCGATTGAGCTTGCAACTCAACTTTGCGCGGCTGCTCCGGTTTCGGTGGCAGCAACCAAGCAGTTGCTTTGGAAAGGCCTGTCTCTCAGTTGGGAAGAGATGCACCGAATGGAAACACCCGTATTTGATTGGGTGGCCCAGCAACCTGATTCAATCGAAGGCGTTACAGCCTTTTTAGAAAAACGCCCTCCGAACTGGTTGATGGATCCATCGGAGGATTTACCGAAAGAGTTGTTTGATTGATATGGCAGGATTCGACCACTTCGCACTCGCATGTCAAGACCTCACTGAAGGAGTTGATTATGTGGAGTCGCTGACAGGCGTCCGGGCAGCTCCGGGCGGACCTCACCCAGGCGTGGGAACACATAACGCTTTGCTTTCACTTGGGACCGATGTGTATCTAGAAATCATCGCTATCGACCCTGATCAACCTGAACCAAATGGGCCTCGACCGTTCGGAATAGACGATCATCCTGGTCCTCGCTTAGCCGCATTCGCTATTCATCCAGGCCCAGGGCAATCCATCGAATCTGTCGCCGAGATCATCAAGACTCATGGAACCGATCCTGGTCCGGTGTCGTCGATGAGTCGACGCAAACCCGATGGCGAGGAAATCAGTTGGCGACTCACCCGCTCGAACAGGACTGGTCTCGTACCTTTCGTGATTGATTGGGGCGACACCCCAAACCCTGCGACGGTCACTCCAACGGGTTGTTCGCTGATATCGGTGGAGGGAACCGATCCTCACGTATCTGATGTTGAGGATCTCCACCAAGCGCTGGGTCTCATTACTGCTATTAGTGAAGGTCCAGCGTCGCTAAGAATTATCATGGACTCCCCCAACGGACAAGTCTCGTTGCCCTAAGCAATCGAATCGCCGAGGTCCGGCGCGGCATCAATCCAGGGATGAACGGCCGTCGGTCTCATAGCGATCATCGCTATGGAGTTCCGTTGCTTCGGCATGACCGAAGTGAGGATTCGCAGAAAAAGTCCAGCTGGTTTCAGAAGAATCTTCCTAACATGCCACCCGCGGAGGTCAGCTGTTTCGTGAGGCATATTCAATCCGTGACGGAAGCGGAACCCATGTTCGCCGGTGGGATCACAGGATCGAATCGTTTTCTTGAATTCACGTTCAGTCCACCGGTAGATGTAGTTCGGGATGGGCCCGTTTTCGAGTCCTCCTGAACGGCCACCTTGTGCTACCACAGCCTCAAGTTCGTACTTCGAACTGAAGCCAAACCGCACCGCTGCTCTCATCAACAGCGAGTCCCGGGCTTCGATTGCGATTACGCCGTTGGTGCAAACTCTGTACATTTCGGTCAGCGCGCGGTGTGGTGATGTGCAGTGGTGTAATCCGTCCACGACTATGACCCATTGAAACGATTTGTTTGGGTAGCTGAGATTTTGAGCATCCTCGTGAGCCCACTGATATGGCTCCAAATGCGAAGAAACTTCAACAGAATCGAGGTTCGTTATGGTGACGTTATCGAAGCCACACTTTTCGAATAAGTCTCGTTCCGCTCTGCCACCAGCAACAACGAGTAGGTCATCGGAGAGTTTTAGTTGCCCTTGTTGGAGCAACTCCGCAAAGACCTGGTGAACAAAGCGGCTACGCACTCCAAAGACGCTACACCCAGCAGTTTGTCCCACCTAGGGGTACACATATAAAGCGGCCCCAAGGGTTACTCTCAGCAATTGGAAACCCGTTCGTATTGAGAGATCTTTTGCATTCTTATCCAGTCCGCCTTATCACACCTGTATGCATTCTGGCGTTAGCGATCACCGCGTGCAGTGGCGCTGGGACCAGTCTCCTATCACGTTCGCCGACTTCGTCTACGACGACAGCACTAGCTGTGCCTACCACCACAACCGTTCCGCCTCCTACGACAACCACATCGCCACCCGCAGCGACGACAACCGAAGCGCCCCCGGTTCCAGTAGCCCAGCTCACCGGCGAAGAGCTATCGGAACCTATTACACGCCCGGCGTTCCTGGTGAAAATCGATAATCATCAACAAGCGCGACCACAATGGGGCATCAACCAAGCAGACGTGGTTTTCGAAGAACTAGTTGAGGGAAATATCACTCGGTTCGCAGCTATATTCCACAGTCGCAATGTGACCGATATCGGACCAGTACGCTCAGCAAGAACCGGTGATTTCGAACTCCTTTCAAATCTCAACACACCACTATTTGGTAACTCAGGTGGAAACCCCACAGTCATGCGACTCCTTAACGAGGTTGACATGGTGCTAGTAGGAGACACCAACGTCGGGCGAGCGGCATATAGACGTAGCGATGAACGTAAAGCGCCTTACAACCTATTGACCGGCACCGGTGAAATTTACGCAGCAGCCGATGGGCGCGGTGGAACGCCGCCACAAATGTTCTCCTACCGAGACGTCGACGAACGCTTGCCATCATCAGCTCAACCGACAGATGCCATAGAGATTGACTATGGCGGCTATCAGGTCGGGTATCGCTGGGACGATGTTTTTCAAGGATGGGTTCGAACGCAGCAAGGCACTGACCACGTGGACTACAACGGGGTACAAGTCGCCCCTGAAAACGTCATCGTCCAATTCGTGCAATACGGCC
This sequence comes from Acidimicrobiales bacterium, assembly GCA_004214275.1. Taxonomy (GTDB): domain Bacteria; phylum Actinomycetota; class Acidimicrobiia; order Acidimicrobiales; family Poriferisodalaceae; genus MedAcidi-G3. The sequence goes on from SGYJ01000026.1 coordinate 19,414, forward strand.
AAAGCGTCGCCTACGCCGGGTCACCCGAGGTGAAAGTACTGGGGCGCGGCGAAGCATGGGTTCTTACCGACGGTCATCGCATCGAAGCCACCTGGAACCGGCCGACTTCCCGCGATATAACCGAGTTTCGGGATGTGGACGGCGCGACGATCAAGTTAACGCCTGGCCGTACCTGGATCGCGTTACCGCGTTCTGGTACCGCCTCTATCCCTGAGCCTGATCAGGAATAGGCGTCACTTAATTCTGCGTATCGTCTTTTGGATAGATCTCGCGCCAATCAAGTTGGTCGTCTTTGGGTAGGTGGCTGTTAATAGCACCCAACAGCGATGCCAACTGCTCACACTTTTCTGTCCCTAATTGCGTCCAGTGTTGCGCATTCATCTGATCGGTAAGTTTCTCGATACGGGCTCGCCCCTCGTAGCAACTTGAGGTCGCGTGACCTTGTTCGTCGAGCCAACCCTTATCTCGTAACTTTATTGTTGCCTCTAAAACAATGTCGTCTGACCATCCAGCTTCATGCTGTATCCACTCGGTGGGTGCTTCGTTGACTGCAACTTGGGTTATGACCGACTGGGGGCCATCTAATTCTTCAATGGCGAGTGCTATGAGATGACAGCCGCTTCGGTGTTCTCGCAAGACGGTACATCCATGCCACAGGACCAAATGTGGTTCGTCGGGCCAAGGCAGAGCATTCCATCCTGTGAACAGTGTTCTTCCCGTCCCATCGATCTTCTCAACAGCGGTTTTAACTGTTTCTGCGGCTTGCAAGACTTCTTCTGACGAGACAAGTGACCCAAGCTCACGTTTGAGTGCTTGATCCATTCCGATGTATCGAGCTTCGAGGATGGCTTGCGGAGTCGCGTAACCCCATGCGTCCGGGATTGCTCTTCGGATTCGTTCGGGCGCGTAGTAAAAAAATAGTGATTCAACGACTTCGGGATTCACTGGTCCGAGCGGAGCTACGCGGGTCGCAAAGTAGTTCATCCAAAAGCCCTTTAAACCAACTCGAGTTCCTTCTTCTCGAACTTCGGGTGCCCAATAGCACAACTGGTGGTAGCGCTCAGTTGCTTCCCACATCTGGCGCGCAACCGAACTCATCTCTGGCGACCTAAAACATCTGAAGCGAGTTCTTCTAGCTCGTCGCTCCAATCGGGAGGAGGCTGAGCTGGGCGGAGCAGGAACTTGGAGTACCCGGCGGCGATCCATTCATCGATTGTTTCTTGCAGCGCTGCTGGGGAAGTTGGCACCAGTCGTTCTGGATCGATTTCCGGTCTCCGTTGGATTAAAGCATCGCGGGCGTCAGAAGAGAGTGGCCCACGGTTGTAGGTCAAATTAACTCCGAAATGTTCCGGGTCTACCGTTCGGTTGAATTCACGTGCTGATGCCTCAACCTGCAATTTTTTTTCCGCCCCCTCTTCAGGAGTCGATAGTCCTGGAATGTACCCATCCCCTATACGACCAACGCGACGGAGCGCACTTGGTAGCGTCCCGCCGAACCATAGTTCCAATGGTTTTTGTATCGGTAAGGGCGTAATTGAGGCCTTCGACAATTCGTAGAAGTCACCAGAGTGGTCGATGGTTTCGCCCTCCCACAGTCGTCTCAATAGGGGAACCATTTCATCCATCATCTTTCCCCTCTCCGACCGAACCACCCCTTGCGCTACTACTTCTCCAACATCGGGTAAACCGATGACAGCTATGAGGAGAAGCCGGCCGTCCGAAAGTCTGTCTAGCTGCGCAAGCTCACGAGCCAGGCGAACTGGTGCTCTGCCCGGCAAAATCAGATGACTTCCAATCTTGAGCTTCTCGGTACACGCAGCCGCATGCGTTAGAGCAACGAGCGGGTCAAACGAGCCAGTCAGCATCGTCTCAGGAAGCCATATGGAATCGAAGTTAAGTCGTTCAAGGTCCGAACAGAGTTGAGAAAAGTCTTCAATAGGGAGATCGCTAGACCCTCGACAAGTGAACCCAAACCGAATTTTCATTTCGTCTTCACCTGTGTTGCCCCCGCTGCTTTGAACATTGTCATAAGATCCTGTCGGATCGGTGCCTCTGCTGAAAATTTCTCCGTTGAGAGATATTCAGAGGTAACGGACAGAAATGACATTTCAGTAGCTTGACACCTTCATTTGGTCATGGTTTAGATGCTACGAAGCTGGGTTTCCGTCTACGTCAAATTGAAGCCTCGGCACGTCCGACCAAAGCCGTTCGATGTCGTAGAAGGAACGTGTTTCTTCGTGGAAGACATGTACGACAAAAAGGCCGAAGTCAAGCAATATCCATGTCGCATCTTCCAGTCCCTCAATTCGTAACGGCCCGTCACCTCCTGCCGCTTTGACAGCTGTTTCCACTTGTTCTGCAACCCGGCGTACCTGTCGGGTGTTGGAAGAACTCGCCACCAGGAACCAATCAGTAATACCCAGAACGTCACCGACGTCTAACGCGACGACGTAAGTCGATTGCAAGTCAGCTGCTCCTTGCGCGGCCGCCAGCAACAACGGGGGTAAATTATCTGAACTCG
>SGYJ01000027.1 GCA_004214275.1 Acidimicrobiales bacterium
GGAAGACGGGTTACTAGTTCTCATTGGTGCAACCACAGAGAACCCGTACTTCGAGGTGAACGCACCACTTCTATCAAGATCGAACTTATTTCGACTAAACGAATTAACGGACACAGCTATTAAGGAGCTTCTAGCCAGAGGGGCAACTCACGAAGAGGCTGCCATTAGTTCAGAGGCGATGGAACATCTTGTTCAACGCGCAGATGGAGATGCGAGACGAGCCCTAACTGCCCTGGAGGTAGCAGTCGTTCTCGCCGGAGGAAAAGGCGCCAACGTAGAACTGCAGCACGCAGAACACGCGCTCGACGCCAGAGCCCACCGTTACGGAGATGACGAACACTACGACGTCATTTCTGCGTTCATAAAAAGTATTCGAGGCTCAGACGTTGACGCGGGACTCTACTGGTTAGCTCGAATGCTCGAGGCTGGTGAAGACGCTCGTTTTATAGCGAGAAGACTCGTGATTCTGGCGTCTGAGGATATTGGTATGGCTGACCCCATGTCGTTACTCGTTGCGGATGCAGCTGCGAGAGCAGTTGAATTCGTAGGACTGCCGGAAGCTCAATTGAACTTGGCTCAAGCCGTCATCCATTTAGCAACTGCGCCCAAGTCGAATTCTGCGTTGATTGCAATCACACAAGCAAGGAGTGATGTCAAAAAGGGAGTGGGCCGACGAGTACCAGTTCATCTCCGCGACGGGCACTACAGTGGCGCGCAAGATTTAGGTCATGGAGCCGGCTACGTCTACCCACACGGGAATGAAGAAGGTTGGGTTGACCAGCAGTACCTTCCCGACGAGATCACTAACGAACGCTATTACTCACCAACTCAACATGGACATGAGGCTGAACTGTCCGCATTACGACAGAGGTGGAGAGTGGTGAACAGGTCGACGGAGGGCACTGACGATAGAGGTTCAGGCGACCAGGGCCAGAACAAATGACTGTCTGGGACCTAGTCGCCGTAGTTGTCACAGTCTGCGTCATAGTTACGATGGCAATCCTCTTACTGTTGCTGACTCAACTCATTTCTGTTTTGCGTGACTTGCGGTCGGCAGCAGATCGACTTGCTGATCACGCGCTACCTGCTGTGGACGACCTAAAAGAAACCGTCGACCATGCCGATGTTGAGTTAGAGAGACTGCAGGGAGTAATTGGTGCAGCCGAGGAAATATCTCACAATCTTCGATCAGTAGCTCGAAAATCTGCTCGGGTGACCTCTGCGCCGTCAATAAAACTCAAGGCAATTGCAGCGGGATTCAAGTCTGCAATTAACCGTATGAAAGATGACTGAAGTACTGGACAAAGATGAAAGCGGCGGAGTGAAGTTCGTGGCAGGCTATGGGCGTGTTTAAACGACTTAGATGGTTGCTGCTCGGCGGAGTGTTTGGCGCCGGAAGTTCCCTGTGGATTCGGCGACAGTTTCGCCATTTAGCAGCGCGCTATGCCCCGGTAAGGGGAACCGCAACTGTCGCAGGAGCTGCGCGACGAGTCAGTCGAGATTTGCGTGAAGCGTGGGCCGATGGACAGCGGCAGATGCGTGATACCGAAACAAAACTGCGTGACGAACAAATAAAGGTTTCTGACCGTTATTGATTAGGACCGAGTCCCAGTAGCAACACCTCGCTACCATCTTGAGGCATGCAAGCAGGTGAATTGCGAGAAGCCTTCTCAACGTTCTGGGCCGAGCGTGACCATCAGGTCCGCAGTTCAGCGAGTCTCATACCCCATGAACCGACGTTGTTGTTCACTGTGGCTGGAATGGTCCCCTTTATGCCGTACTTCTTGGGGGAGGAGCAGCCGCCAGCGTCGCGGCTTTGCACCATTCAAAAGTGTGTTCGTGCAGGAGGGAAACACAACGACCTTGATGACATAGGGAGAACAAACCGCCACTTCACCTTCTTTGAGATGATGGGCAACTTTAGTTTCGGTGATTATTTCAAAGCCGAAGCTATTCCTTGGGCCTGGGAGTTCGTAACCGAAGTTCTTAACCTGGAAAGAGATCGTCTTTGGGTCACCGTTCATGTAAGTGATGACGAGGCTGAGGAAATTTGGACCTCATCAGTTGGCCTGCCACCAGAACGCATACAGCGATTAGATAAAGACAACTGGTGGGCGGCTGGCGACACCGGGCCATGCGGCCCTTGTAGCGAAATCTTTTATGACCTCGGTCCCGAATATGGTGATGACGGCGGACCCGCAGAAGGTGGAGAAGATCGATTCATCGAAGTGTGGAACCTCGTTTTCATGCAATTTTCCAACGATGGGTCTGGTGATTTAGCACCCTTGCCGCAGACGGGCATTGATACTGGCGCCGGTATGGAGCGGCTACTAGCCGTGCTTCAAGGAGTCCCATCTGTATGGGATATAGACCTGTTCGAACCCTTGCTGTCAGAGGCTGAGCGAATTACCGGAATCAAATATGGCCAGGATGCGTCCACCGATATTTCGATGCGGATTTTTGCAGACCATGCGCGGTCTACAGCGCTATTAATAAGTGATGGTGTCTTCCCCTCTAACGAAGATCGCGGCTACGTGCTTCGTCGCATCATCCGACGAGCCGTTAGGCATGCCTGGACTTTAGGCGTCGAAGATGTTGTGATGCCTTCGCTGGTTGAAGTTGTAGCCGGCGTAATGGGTGACCACTATTCGGAATTACGCGAGAACCTTGAACTGATAAAAGATGTCGTCGGCCGAGAAGAAGAACAATTTCGGCGAACATTGGCAACTGGCTCGCAGATATTAGAGGACGCTGTCAGTTCTCTCGCTGACGGAGAACCACTCTCCGGAAACGTCGCGTTTCAGCTCCACGATACGTTTGGCTTTCCTGTAGAGGTCACAGAAGAAATTCTTAGCGAACGGAACCTCACCTTAGACAAAGAAGGTTTCGACGTATCGATGAACGAGCAGCGCGAACGAGCTCGTTCCGCTCGAGATGATGGGCCCGCCATAGCGAACGAGGTATACCGAGACATTCTGGACCAGTTCGAGATCACAGAGTTTGTCCGTGAGTCCAGCCGGGTCGATGACGCGCAGGTGCTTGCTGTGGTTGAGTTGGAAGAGTCTCGGGTTGAAGTGTTTCTCGATAAGACACCGTTCTATGCGGAGAGTGGTGGTCAAATTGGCGACGTCGGCATAATAAGAACTGAGGATGGTGTTGTAGAAGTAGATGACTGCACCTTCGCCTTACCGGGCCTGCATCGGCATATAGGCCGCATTGTTGACGGAACAATCAGGGCTTCTTCCACTGCCATCGCAGAGATCGATGATGAACGGCGTTCAGCAATTCGTCGAAACCACACGGCTACTCACATCCTGCATTGGGCCTTACGCGAAGTTCTTGGAGATCACGTCAAGCAAGCGGGCTCGTTAGTCGCTCCCGATCGCTTGCGCTTTGACTTCAACCATTTTGAGGCGGTCACAGCTGAGCAACAGGAAGAGATCGAGGACCTTGTTAATACGGAGTTACTGACCAACGGAAGCTGTCGTCACTACGAAACAACGATGGAACACGCCCAAGAAGTTGGAGCTGTGGCATTTTTCGGTGACAAATACGGTGACATAGTGAGAGTCTTGGAGGCTGGTCAGCACTCACTCGAATTGTGCGGAGGGACTCACGTAAATGCCTTAGGGGATATAGGGCATCTCAGGATCATCTCAGAAAGCAGTATCGGTTCCAACATTCGCCGTGTTGAAGCGGTCACCGGACTTGCTACCGTCGAACGGCTTCAAAGTAGTGAACAGCTATTGGCCCAAGTAGGAGAGTTGTTGAACACGTCGCCTGACGAGATTTTGGATGCTCTGCAGCGCCGCTTAGGAGAGATGAAAGATCTACGCAGTCAAGTTAAGGCGCTGCAGCAAGTCACAGCAGGAGTTCGCGCAAATGAACTCGCTGACAGCGCTGAAGACGGAATCGTTGTCGAACGATTAGACGGAATGGAACGCGACGAATTACGTGACCTAGCTGCCGCTATAAGGGATCGTTCAGGTATTCAAGCAGTGGTCTTGGCTGGTGCTCCAGATAGCGGTGGGGTTGCGTTGGTATCAGCTGTCGTTCCGGAGGGAAAGTTTGAAGCAGCATCACTTATTGACGAAGCGGCAAGCTTGATCCAAGGCGGTTTTGGTCGCAAGGGCAATCCACCGCTGATCGTCGCCGGGGGGAAAAACGTCGATGGGATTGAAGAGGCGCTGCAGAGTGCTCGACGGGCCGCTGGTATAGAGGGAGGCTGATTCCTCGGATGAGAGCCGTCGGAATCGACCTAGGAGAGAAACGCATCGGCGTCGCCATTTCAGATAGCGGTGGCAGCCTCGCCACTCCGTATGAAGTGGTTACCCGGACAGGAAGCCGCGACGAAGACCATCGGCGGATCAAAGCTATCGTCGAGGAAGTGGAGGCGGAAATTCTCGTAGTCGGACTTCCGCTGTCGTTGGATGGGACCGAAGGAAAGGCAGCGCAAGGGGCTCGACAAGAAGCGGAAGCCATTGGGCAAACAGTTTCAGTTCCGATCGAACTACACGATGAACGACTCACGACCGTCGAAGCTGAGCGAATATTGAAAGAACAAGGACTCGACGCTGCCGAGAGGCGCAATGTGGTCGACAAAGTTGCAGCAGCCATCCTGCTGCAAGCTTGGATGGAGGGGAGATGAACAGCCCCGCTGGTTCATCTTTCAGAGGCTTTCGTCCGCCGCCGCCTCGACAGCGTCGCACTGAACGAGCCAAACCCAACCACAGAGAAGGGGTTGACTATGAAACCGTGTTCGTTCGTAAAGGGCGAGGAACTACCCTGTCCATCCTGTTCTTGTTGGGACTCCTCTTAATAGCCGCTTGGATAACGCTTCGTGCAGTCCAATGGGGGAGAGAACAACTCGATCCTCCAGGAGAGCAGGGTGCGGCAATTAACTTGACGCTACCTCCGGGTGTGAGCACCAGTGGAATCTCTAAAATTCTTGAACAGAACGGGGTGATACCCGATGCGAGAGCATACGAGTGGTATGTGCGTCTAAAAGGGGCGCCTTTGTTTCAGGCAGGCGACTACACCTTTCATACGAATTCAGCGGTGTGGGATGCATTGGAGATCCTAAAAACTGGACCGCGCTACATAGAACAAAATGTGCGGATCCGGCTCACAATTCCGGAAGGGCTGACGGTTCGGCAGATCATCGGCGTCATTGACCAAGTCGAAGACGCTCCCTTTAGTGGGGCGGAGTTCGAAGACGAAATGCGGATGCAACATGTCGTCTCAAATTACGCGCCCTCTCCTGCGGCGATGCCGGTGGGGGCAATTGAACCTTATGAAGGGTTACTCTTCCCAGACACTTATTACTTGGGACCAGACTCCACCCCGGAGGATCTGTTGACTCAAATGTTGAACAGATTCGACCAAGTCTTGACAGGACTCGGCTATGCGGCAGCTCCACAGACAGTTGGCCTCACTCCTTATGAGACAGTCGTGTTAGCTAGCTTGATCGAACGCGAAGCTCGTGTTGGGAATGAACGAGCAAAGATCTCGAGGGTCATCCACAACCGTCTCGCTGCGGACTGGTACTTAGGTATTGATGCCTCAATCATTTATGTCACCGGCGACAACCAGTTGACTGTCAGCGACCTCCAAACTCAGTCACCTTTCAATACTCGGTTGTCGAAAGGCCTTCCCCCGACACCCATAGCGGCGCCAGGTAAAGCCGCGTTAGAAGCAGCAATGGCCCCGGTGTCTGGCCAATGGATGTTCTATGTGCTCGCCGATTCAGAAGGACGCCACAGTTTTTCGGTTAGTAGTGATGAATTTGAACGAGATAAAGCTAAATGTCAGGAGCGCGGTCTGTGTTAGCGCTTCCAGATAACCTGCCCAGCCCAGACACGCGAGTCGCAGCGGTGATCGGTGACCCAGTAAGCCATTCGCTAAGTCCGCGCCTTCACAACGCTGCGTTCGCTGCCCTTGGGCTCGACTGGCTGTATGTGGCGTGTCACGTGCCAGAAGGCCGTGGAGCTGAAGCTGTTGAAGATATGAGAAGTCTCGGATTCAAAGGATTATCGGTAACGATGCCCCACAAGGCTGCCGTGGCTTCAGCCGTCGATGCCCTTTCAGCCACCGCTGCCAAACTAGGAGTCGTTAACTGCGTTCGGGTAGAAGATGACCGACTTATCGGAGAGAACACCGACGGGATTGGGTTATTAAATTCGATACAGACGCAAATGGCAATAGACGTAGAAGGTCTCCGGGTCGTCATTGTGGGAGCTGGGGGAGCCGCCCGATCTGTCGCTCTCACAATGGTAGAGAACGGGTCAACGGTCGGGATATACAACAGGACGCATAGTTCAGCAGAGCAGGTTGTGGCAATCGTCGGGGGTACGAGCTCCGTCGTTCAACAAAACGCGATCAAAGATGCTGAACTCATTATCAACGCTACGCCGCTCGGTATGGCTGCGAACGATCCAATGCCTTTCGATGTAGATCTATTGCGAGATGACCAACGTGTTGTTGATCTCATCTACGAACCGTCAAAAACAACTTTGCTCAAGGAGGCGGAGGCTCGCGGCCTTCAAACATTGAATGGGTTAGGGATGCTTCTCCACCAAGCTGGTGAGCAATTTCGTTTATGGACCGGTCAGCAACCCCCGATCAAAGCCATGGCTGAATCTGTCGACATGACCGTCTGAGGGAACTCGAGTCCTTCTGCTCACAAGAACTCGAGCAGCCCTAGGCCATTAAGTTACCGGGGACTGGTTATTTCAGGCTTGTTCACAGCTTTGAGTCGGTACTCTTCGGTGTGTGATTCGTCTTGAGGTACCACTGGGCTCTCGTAGCTATCCAGTTGTGGTCGGCGCCTCTGTGCTTAGTGAGTTCCAAGCGCTTGTTCCCCCTGGAGTATCGAGAGTGGCGTTCGTCACTCAAGCTGGTATTGACGTGCAGGTAAAAACCGATCTGCCTTCAACCGTCCATTTCCTGCCGGACGGAGAAGAAGCAAAGCAACTTCGAGTCATCGAAGATTTATGCTCGGCTTTTGCGCAAGAAGGACTCACCCGTCAAGACCTAGTTGTCGGCATTGGTGGTGGTGTCGTAACCGACGTCGCCGGTTTCGCTGCTTCTGTTTACCACCGAGGTATCCAAGTAATGCATGTACCGACCACATTGTTAGGTCAGATCGATGCCGCAATTGGGGGCAAAACGGGAGTGAATCTTCCTGAAGGTAAGAACCTTGTCGGAGCGTTTTGGCAACCGAGTGCAGTGCTATGCGACACCGATGTACTCGCGTCGCTACCGGAAAGAGAATTTCGTTCGGGAATGGGTGAATTAGCTAAATACCATTTCCTTGGTGGTGAGGGTCTAGACGCATTAGCGCTCGATCAACGGGTAGCGGCGTGTATACAAATCAAGGCCGACATAGTGGCCGCTGATGAGCGCGAAGGTGCTGGCCGTGCTCTATTAAATTATGGGCACACGCTGGCCCATGCATTGGAAATAGAAGGTCGTTTTGGTCTTCGGCATGGTGAAGCCGTCGCAGTTGGTATTCAATATGCAGCTTTGGTAGCGCATGCAATGGGAAGAATCGACGAAGTGAAGTTGGCGGAACACGGCCGAGTTCTCGATGTTTACGAGCTGCCCAGAACTCTTCCTGAAGGGTGCGATGTTGACCAAGTGATGGCCTTATTTGCTCGTGACAAGAAGGCAATAAAAGGTTTGACGTTCGTTTTGGACGGCCCCAATGGTCTTGAAGTAGTACCAGGAGTGCCAGAAAAAGTACTGCGAGACGTATTAACCCAAATGTGAGGCAATGATTTGCCCCCACGTCTGGCAACCTAGTGATGTGGCACGTCCCGTAATCCTCCTTCTCTCCGGACCGAACCTAAATCTTTTGGGAGATCGTCAACCAGAGATCTACGGCTCCGAAACGCTTTTGGAACACGTTGCCGCTGCGCGGGAACGAGCACAGCAAAAAGGTTTCGACTTGGAGCATGTTCAAAGTAACCACGAAGGTGATTTGATCGATGCGATTCACGGAGCCCGTGGTCGCGTGGCTTCAATAGTCATCAATGCCGGAGCACTGACTCATTACTCATGGTCGTTACACGACGCCTTGACCGCCTACAAAGGTCCGGTAGTCGAGCTTCACCTATCTGACCCCAAAGAACGTGAGCCATGGCGACACTTATCAGTGATTGAACCCGTGGCGGTTGCTTCGGTAGTAGGAAAAGGAGGCTCTGGCTACCCGGAAGCAATTGATATCGCAATCGACGCCTTCAGCAAAAGCGATGATTGATCTCCCAGAAATTAGTCACAGTTCTCGTCTGAGCGACGTTCGTCAAGCTATGAGTGATCACTCAATTGAAAATTTTCTCACCATAGACGGCGTAAGCCTCAGGTGGCTTAGCGGCTTCACCGGATCGGCCGGAAAGCTACTAATAGCTGGTTCCTCCAATCACTTGCTCACCGATGGTCGATACGCCGACCAAGCCTCTCGGGAGATATCTGGAACAGATATCGAACTGTTTGTTGGGGATGGGAAGCAGCAAAAAGAGTTCATCGCTGCTCGAATGAGAAGTTCTAAGACTTTGACGCTCGAAGCCGACCGGATCACGTGGGGTGCGGTAGGAGAATTGAAAGAAGAGGTGGAGGCAGACGTGCTGCCTTCCAATGGCCTGATCTCCGATTTAAGACAGGTAAAGGATCCGGCTGAAGTTGCTCGCATAGAAGCCGCAGCGTCAATAGCTGACAAGGCGTTAGCGCAGCTCCTACCAAATCTCAGTGGGGAGCCAACCGAACTCGAATTCGCTCGAGCTCTCGACACTGCCATGTTTGATCTGGGAGCGGAAGCACTTTCGTTTGAAACTATCTGTGCGAGTGGGCCAAACGCGGCAGCGCCCCACGCCAGGCCGTCAAGTCGCGTGATCAGGGCACGAGACTTAGTGGTCATCGACTTCGGTGCCGTAATCGACGGGTATCACTCCGACATGACGAGAACCTACATAGTGGGTGACACCGATCAATCGTCTTGGGACATGGTAAGTAGTGTTACCGAAGCTCAAGAACGCGGATGTGAAGTGATCGGCCCTGGGGTCAAAGCCTGTGATGTTGACGAAGCATGCCGGTCTTACTTAAGCAACAAAGGTCTCGGAGAGTATTTCGTGCATGGGACAGGTCACGGAGTAGGTCTTGAAATTCATGAGGCCCCTTGGATTAATGGAAAAAGCTCCGAAGTTCTCGAGGAATCTCATGTAGTCACTGTCGAGCCAGGCGTGTACCTTCCCGGTGTCGGCGGTGTGCGTGTAGAAGACACAGTGTTAATTACATCGTCAGGATTCCGACGGCTTACCTCAGCCCCGAAAGATTCAATTGTGTGAGTCGACCCGTTGGTCGACAGTTCCCGAACCCAAGGAAACCCATGTCCATATCCACTTCAGATTTCAAGAATGGGATGACGGTCGATTTAGATGACGGTCTTTTCCAAATATCAGAATTTCAGCACGTCAAACCAGGTAAAGGAGGCGCCTTCGTCAGAACAACGTTACGGAATGTTCGGACTGGGGCTGTGATCGAACGCACTTTCAGGGCCGGCGAGAAAATGGAACGTGCCATCATCGACAAACGCGAAATGCAATACCTCTATGCGGACGACAGTGACCTGGTCTTCATGGATAACGAAACTTATGAACAGCTTCAAGTCGATAAGGAACAACTCGGAGCGGCACCGAATTATCTCGTAGAAGGAGAAGGGGCAGTTATACAAATGTACGGCGGCGAAATAATCGACATTGATTTGCCGGCTTCAGTGGTATTAACGGTTACTGAGACTGAACCGGGGATTCAAGGAGATCGTGTCTCTGGTGCCCGCAAAGCGGCAACCATGCAGACTGGACTGATCGTGCAGGTCCCACTCTTCATTGAAATGAATGAGCGACTGAAGGTAGATACGAGAACAGGTGATTACATCGAAAGAGCTAACGGGTGACTAAAGATCCGTTTGCCCCCGGTCCTTCAATTCAGAAGCGAGAGGCTCGGGAACGAGCCATTGAGCTGTTGTACGAAGCAGAAGTCCGCGGGATATCAGTTGACGAGGTTTTAAACAGCCAGGTGATAGCCCCCGCGCAACTCGTCCAAGAGCTTGTCAAGGGGGTGTCGGCAGATGTTGAACGAATAGATGCCGAAATTGACGCGTACCTTAACAAAGGCTGGTCGTTAGATCGTCTCGGAATGCTGGACCTATGGATTCTTCGAATAGGTGTTCATGAACTGCTCCTAGGGGACGCACCAATTGCTGTCGTCATCAACGAAGCAGTTGAACTCGGAAACCTATTTGGTGCAACCGAAGAAAGCGGCAAGTTCATTAACGGCATTCTTGGGGCCGCAGCGCGCGACATGCAATAGAGGCGGCCACGAGTTACGAATTAGTCACTGAAGAGAACCCTCTTTCGACTAGGCTGCACACCTGACCGTGAAGCGAGTCCTGTGAGGCTCATACGGACAGGAGGAAAGACAGTGGCCGACCGCGAGCGCCGTATGACGCCCCCTTATGGGGGCGTTTTTGTCGCCCGTACTACCGTGTTGGACGCGGCGCAGGTTCACAGAGCTCTCACTCGGATCAGCCACGAAATTATCGAACGCAACCAGGGACTTGAGGACGTTGTGCTTGTCGCACTCCAGACCGGTGGAGTCGAAATAGCTCGGTTACTTTCGAGACTTCTGTTTGAGATCGAGGGTGTAGATGTCCCCACCGGAACTCTTGATGTTGCTTTATATCGCGATGACATAGGGCTGAGACCCGTTATGCCTGAAGCAGAAACAGATATCCAGGTTGATCTCGGAGGGAAGATAGTGGTGCTGGTCGACGATGTTTTGTTTACCGGTAGAACAATTCGGGCCGCACTCGACGCGCTCACTGATTTCGGCCGACCGCGCGCAGTCCAACTAGCCGTGGTGATCGACCGCGGCCATCGAGAATTACCGATCCGTCCCGATTTTGTTGGCAAGAACCTGCCCACTCGTCGCGACGAGGTAGTTGATGTGAACCCTGAAGGAGTGCTGTTAGGGGAAATGCGCAAATGAGTAACCACCTCATCAAGCTTGCTGACTTAGACCGCGACGCCATTCGGGAGTTGTTGCATCTAACGGATCGCTTTGTCGAAGTTAGCCAAAGGCCAATCCCTAAAGTCCCGGCATTACGGGGTCGGACCATAGCGATGGTGTTCTTCGAAGATTCGACCCGTACTCGTATGTCATTCGATCTGGCCGCCAAACGACTTTCGGCAGATGTCATTGACTTCCCCACGCACACATCTTCTCTTTCTAAAGGAGAGTCGCTGCAAGACACTGTGGAAACTATTGCAGCCTTAGGAGTTGATGCCCTGGTTATTCGTCATGCTTCCAGTGGTCTTCCAGGAGAGATCGCTGAAGCAGTTGGGGAAACAATTTCGGTAATTAATGCTGGTGATGGATTGAATGCTCACCCGACGCAGGGGCTGTTGGATGCCTACACCCTGTGTCAACACTTCCATGGGGCAGCAGGAATTGAAGCGTCGTTGTCCGGGATCCACGTGGGCATAGTTGGTGACGTTAAACACAGCCGCGTCGCGCGAAGCGACTTGGCTGTGTATCGCAGTCTGGGAGCGAAAGTGACCATCGTTGCTCCGCCAGAACTTCAACCTACCGATCTCGACAACTGGCCGGTTGACATTACCGATGACCTAGACGAAGTGCTTCCAAGTTTAGACGTCGTGGGACTACTGAGAATCCAGAAGGAACGCATGGGTCAGACCGTTGTCAACTCTATAGATGACTATATCGAGCGCTATGGAGTTACTGAATCTCGAGCTAACAGAATGAACGACAACCTCGTGATCCTGCATCCAGGACCAGTGAACCGAGGAATAGAAATCGCTGACACGGTCTTAGATAAAAGGCCAAATGTCCTCATTAACCAACAAGTCACTAATGGCGTAGCGGTCAGAATGGCAGTTCTTTTTCGATTGTTGGGCTCGGGAATAGAGATTGATTGATGTGGAAGCAAATAAACAGAAATCGAGCAAGAGGAAAAATGATGGACGGCGGGCAGGTTAAGTGACCCAAATTCGCGAAGGAGCGTTGGTGCTCGCCGATGGGACAGCGTTCGAAGGTGAACTTATAGGCGCAGAGGTCGATGTCACTTCTGGGGAAGTGGTGTTTAACACCGTCTTGAGTGGATACCAAGAAGTGATCACTGACCCGTCCTACGCCGGGCAAATAATTAATTTTACATACCCACATATAGGGAACTACGGCGTCACAGCCGCTGACGACGAGGCGGAACGTCCCTTCTGTAGAGGTGTGGTTGTCCGTGAGCTATCGAGACGGAGGTCTAATTGGCGTAGCGAAGACGACTTAGATGCTTACCTGCGATCAGAAGGCATACCAGGAATCGCTGGTGTTGATACGCGACGACTAACCCGACACGTTCGAGAAAACGGCGCTATGCCAGCCGCATTCGGTTCCTCGTCCTTCGAGCAGCTCACTAAGGCGGCCTCATCGGAGCCAGGCACGACTGGCGTAGATCTTGTGAGCGCGGTGACTACTTCAAAAGCATACGAAGTTAAAGGTGGACACTTTCGAGTTGTCGCCTACGACTTAGGTATCAAGAAATCAATTGTGGAGCAGCTTTCTGAAATCGCCACTGTATTTGTCGTGCCAGCGCAGACCACCAGTGACGAGGTTCTCGCTTTGGAACCCCACGGTGTCTTCTTGTCCAACGGTCCAGGGGACCCGATGATGGCGGGGCAGGTGGTTACAGCTCTTGGCGCCTTACTCGGGAAAGTGCCGGTGTTCGGAATCTGTCTTGGTCATCAGATTCTTTCGCTGGCTTTGGGTGGAAAGTCCTACAAGATGAAGTTCGGTCATCATGGGGGCAATGTGCCTGTTCGCAATCTGGATAACGGCCGAATTGAAATCACTAGTCAAAATCATAACTTCGCTATTGAGTCAGGTTCTGTTCCAGGAGTAACAGAAACACATGTCTGCCTTAATGACGGCGCCCTTGAAGGGCTTCGCTGCAATGACATACCTGCATTCAGCGTTCAGTACCACCCAGAGGCGAGTCCAGGACCTCATGACTCTCGGTACTTGTTTCAACAGTTTGCTGACTTGATGACGTCGTTTCACGGAAGTCCGAAGTAATGCCGAGGCGCGACGATATCGAAAGCATTTTGATAATTGGATCTGGACCCATTGTGATCGGCCAAGCATGCGAGTTCGATTATTCAGGGACGCAAGCATGTCGA
Source organism: Acidimicrobiales bacterium (assembly GCA_004214275.1). Classification (GTDB taxonomy): domain Bacteria; phylum Actinomycetota; class Acidimicrobiia; order Acidimicrobiales; family Poriferisodalaceae; genus MedAcidi-G3. The sequence continues at coordinate 13,248 of SGYJ01000027.1, forward strand.
GTACTCCGAGAGGAGGGCTATCGCATAATTCTGGCTAACTCGAATCCAGCAACGATCATGACTGACCCAGAATTCGCGGACGCTACTTATATAGAACCACTCGAAGTTGACGTGCTTACAGCGATCATCGAACGCGAGAGGCCGGATGCCATCCTGCCGACTCTCGGAGGTCAAACAGCTCTCAACCTGGCGATCGAACTCCTTGAAGCTGGAGTATTGGACGAATACGACGTCGAAATGATCGGAGCGAGCGGTGAGGCCATCGCTACGGCAGAAGACCGAGACTTGTTTAGACAAGCGATGGAACAGATTGGTCTGAAGTGCGCTCCATCTGGAATCGCGCACACCATGGATGAGGCCATGATCGTGGTCGAAGAAATCGGACTCCCAGTCATCATCCGCCCTGCATACATTCTGGGTGGTAAAGGCACAGCCTTCGCTCACACCACCGAAGAGTTCGAAAGTGTGGCGGCCCTAGGTTTAGATGCGAGTCCGATCTCAGAGATACTGATTGAGAAATCAATCAAAGGTTGGAAAGAATACGAGCTCGAAGTAATGAGAGATCACGCTGACAACTGTGTAGTGATCTGTTCGATTGAGAATGTCGATCCGATGGGAGTTCATACAGGCGACTCCATCACTGTTGCCCCAGCACAGACGCTTTCCGATGTCGAGTATCAAGAAATGCGCAATGCCGCTTTTGCCTGTATCCGACGAGTTGGAGTCGAGACCGGTGGATCCAACGTCCAATTTGCAGTTCACCCCGAAACAGGTGAGCAAATTGTTATCGAGATGAACCCCCGTGTGAGCAGGAGTTCAGCCTTGGCTTCAAAGGCGACAGGCTTTCCGATAGCCAAAATAGCGGCGCGGTTAGCGGTGGGATACCGTCTCGATGAGATCACCAATGACATAACGAAAAAGACACCAGCGAGTTTTGAGCCGACGATCGACTATGTAGTCACCAAGATCCCACGGTGGGCATTTGAGAAACTCCCGGGTGCTTCGGGTGTACTAGGGCCCCAAATGCAATCTGTGGGCGAGGCGATGTCGATAGGACGAACTTTTCCCGAGAGTCTCCAAAAAGGCATTCGATCGCTTGAACAAGGTCGAGCAGGTCTAAATGCTGACCCAGGAGAAAGTCAATATTTGAAACAAGATGAGGCTGAGTTGCTCTCCGCTATATCTGTTCCTACCGCAGAAAGATTGTTCCAGATAGGGGAACTTATGAGGCGGGGCGTTTCGGTCGATCAGATCTATCTCGCCTGCGCTATTGATAACTGGTTCCTAGATCAGATGCTGATGATTGTTGAGGAACGGCTCCACCTAGAGCAATCGGACCTTTCTTCTCTTACAAGGATGGAATGGCGACGAGCCAAACAGCTCGGGTTTTCAGACACACAGCTCGCATATCTCTTAAACGCGCAAGAGGTTGACGTTCGGTCCGAAAGGCTTGCCAAAGGTGTCCGCACGACCTTCAAGACTGTCGACACCTGCGCTGCCGAGTTTGACGCGATAACTCCGTATCACTATTCGACCTATGAAGACGAAGACGAGATACGTCAAGGGACACGACCTCGAATGATGATTCTCGGTTCAGGCCCTAATCGAATTGGCCAAGGTATTGAGTTTGATTACTGCTGTGTTCATGCAAGCTTCGCTCTCGAAGAAGCCGGCTATGAGACGATCATGCTGAATTGCAACCCTGAAACCGTCTCCACCGATTACGACACGTCGGACCGGCTTTATTTTGAGCCATTGACGCTCGAAGACGTCCTCAATGTCATTGATGCGGAAAACCCTGTCGGAGTCATAGTCAGTCTTGGTGGGCAAACACCCTTGAAATTGGCATCTGACTTACCAACCGAACTTGTTTGCGGAACTTCTCCTGACTCTATCGACCTCGCCGAAGACCGGGAACGTTGGAATTCATTATGTGCCCAGCTTGAGATCCCACAACCACCAGGCGGAACCGCAGTTACTTTTGACGAGGCGTCACAGATTTGTGAACGCGTTGGCTTTCCAGTGTTAGTAAGACCCAGCTATGTGCTTGGCGGTCGAGCTATGACGATTGTGTACGACCTACAAGAACTTGAAGAAGCGATGACAGAGCTAACCGAGTTCGGGGGCTTAGGGCGTGAAGGTGGATTATCAGCCGATCGTCCCGTACTCATCGACCGATTCTTAGAAGACGCTACCGAAGTAGATGTCGACTCCATTCGGGATCACACAGGTGAATTTGTTCTCGGCGGGATTCTCGAACACGTCGAAGAAGCAGGTGTCCACTCAGGAGACAGCGCATGTGCGATACCGCCACCCAACCTGTCCCAAGAAACCCAAGAAGTGATAATCGAATACACACAGCGACTCGCTGAACGACTTCAAGTCGTTGGACTTCTAAATGTGCAGTTCGCTGTTAAACAGGGTCAAGTATTCGTAATTGAGGCAAACCCTCGGGCATCGCGAACGGTTCCTTTTATCGCCAAAGCGACAGGAGTGCAGCTGGCGAAAGTCGCTGCTCGAGTAATGGCCGGAGAAACACTCGAAGAATTACGAGGGTTAGGAGCTTTGCCAGAACCTATTCGAGAGGGCCACGTAGCAGTCAAAGAAGCAGTACTTCCCTTTCAGCGGTTCCCTGACGTCGACACAGTCCTCGGCCCAGAGATGCGTTCCACCGGCGAAGTCATGGGTATCGATAGAACCTTTGGGCTGGCTTTCGCGAAAAGTCAAATTGCTGCAGGGGAAGCGCTTCCTCTTGCTGGAACCATATTTTTCTCTCTAGCAGATAGAGATAAAGACCAAGGGCTTGAAGCCGCCAAAGGATTTGTTGAACTTGGCTTTACCTTGGCAGCCACCTCGGGAACCGCTGAATTCTTAGACAGCAACGGAGTTCATGTCGAGACCGTTGTAGCGAAGCTAAGCGAAGAAGGACGGGAGATTAGCGCCGGTGTAGATGCCGTCGAATTAATAGGAGCAGGTCAGGTCAGACTCGTTGTCAACACACCACGCGGCCGAGGTCCACGAAGTGACGGCTACAGGATCCGGTTCGCCTCAACTGCCCACAAAGTGCCCTGTTTAACCACAGTCGCCGCGGCGCGAGCTGCGGCCGTTGGATTGCGAGAATGGATGTCCAATCCACTGACAGTCCGCTCATTGCAGGAGTTCCTTGACCCTGAGGTTTCGACAAGATGAACCAACAAGGACACTCAGTGCAGGTTGGCTCAATAACCTTTCCCAATCCTGTTATGACTGCTTCAGGAACGGTCGGTCACGGTACCGAGCTTGCTGCCTACTGCGATATAGCAAACCTAGGCGCAGTTGTAGTTAAGTCACTTTCAGCCGCAGCATGGCCCGGCAACCCTGCACCTCGAGTTCATGGCACCGCATCAGGAATGATCAATTCAGTAGGTCTTCAGAACCCAGGAATAGACAGCTGGATCACAAAAGATTTACCCGCCCTGCTAAGTCATGAAGCTCGAGTCGTTGTCAGTATCTGGGGGCGAACCGTCGATGAGTACCGAGAGGTTGCCAGCCGATTAACAGGAGTCAAAGGAATAACGGCGGTTGAAGTGAACGTAAGTTGTCCCAACTTGGAAGACCGGGGCGATATGTTTGCCCACGACCCCGACAGTTGTCAGGCCGCCGTAAATGCCTCGTTGATTTCCGGTTTACCTACGTGGGCCAAACTGAGCCCGAACGTAACCGACATTGTGGCCATAGCTAAAGCAGCGATAGAAGCCGGGGCTGAAGCTTTGACGCTTACCAACACGCTGCTAGGGATGGTGATAGATCCCGAAACGTTGCGCCCGGTTCTCGGTAATGGCGGGGGTGGATTGTCTGGGCCGAGTATCCGACCCGTTGCTGTTCGGGCTGTCTACGACGTATACGAATCGTTAGGGCCTGTGCCGATTGTTGGGGTAGGAGGGATCACCAAAGCAGAGCACGTAGTCGAATTTCTCGCTGCTGGTGCATCAGCTGTCCAAGTTGGCTCCGCTCATTTCGCAGACCCGAAAGCTTCTCGGCGGATCCTCAGAGACTTAGAACGATGGTGTCGAAAACATGAAGTAAATTCCGTGCGTTCTCTGACCGGAGCTGCTCATGAATAATCCTGACATCGCTGATGAGGTGCGTTCCCGCCTCGCTCTTGCACTCGATGTTGACGACCTTGTTGCGGCGGGTCGATTTGGACGCCGGATGCTGCCATGGTTTTCAGTTGCAAAGGTTGGTCTGGAACTATTCGCTGCTTCGGGACCAGAAGCGGTGGGTGCCTTTGTGGATCAGGGCTACGAAGTTTTTCTCGATTTGAAACTGCATGACATCCCGACCACCGTGGGAAAGACAGCGAAAGTTTTAGGGAGCCTCGGAGTTTCCTATGTCACCGTCCATTCCTCGGGAGGAGTTGACATGTTGGCAGCTGCAGTTGATGGATTGAATGAAGGTGCATCAGCTGCTGGATTGACCCCACCTATGGTGCTTGCGGTGACTGTTTTGACCTCGGATTCAGAAGCCCCTGGGTCTTTATTGCAAGAAAGGCTTGGATATGCGGTCGGCGCAGACTGCGGAGGTGTTGTCTGCGCAGGTAGCGACCTCGCAGAGGTGTCCCTCGTGGCACCTGAGTTACTTACCGTTGTACCCGGTATCAGACCTCAAGGAGTTGCGGCAAACGACCAAGGACGAACGGCCACTCCTCGAGAAGCAATCAAACAAGGGGCCGGCATCCTCGTTATCGGACGAGCGGTGACTGCTTCCAATGAACCTGAAGAGGCTGCTGCAAGTATCGCCGCTGAAGTGGCGGAGGCTATTTAGCTAGAGGGGCCGCGCTCGCCATAACGCAGTTAGACTCATCGACGATGCCTACACCCCCAAGTCTTTCACCTGAACAACGGGAAGCAGCCCTCGCAAAGGCTGCTGCGGCACGCCGTGTGAGAGCAGAAACCAAAGACCGTTTAAAGATGGGACTGGTTTCGTTCGACGAACTGCTTGAACTCGCTGACACAGATGAGTTGGTTGGAAAAATGAAAGCGCTCGCTGCCCTTGAATCGATGCCAAAGATTGGCAAAGTTAAAGCCCGAAGATTGATGCGGGATGTCGGAATAGCGGAAAGTCGAAGATTGCAGGGCCTCGGAGAAAATCAACGCAGCCAATTAGTAGCCTTTTTCGCTGCATAAAATTGGCTTGCTGAATGGCATGGAGTCGAACGCTGTGACGAACGACAGCAACCCGATCATCTTTGTCATCTGCGGCGCAGGTGGCGCTGGCAAGGGAACCATAGTTGCAGAGCTGATGCGACGCGATTCGACAATGCACCTCAGCCGATCTTGGACTACACGGTCACGGAGGCCTAGCGAAGCACCGGACGCCTACGTCTACGTGACAGATGAAGAGTTCAGTATCCGCGTCGCCGAGGACGGATTTTATGAATGGGCCGAATTTTTTGGACATCGATATGGAACGCCAACACCAACGGTTCCATCTGGAAAAGACTTGTTGTTAGAGATTGATGTGCAAGGAGCAGTTGCGGTGAGAGAACGTCAAGGGGACGCAGTTGTCGTCTTGATCGTGCCACCCAACCGACTTGAACAAGAACGACGTATGAGGGCCAGAGGTGACAGCGAGGAAAACATAGCGCAACGAATCGAAGCAGCTGATGCCGAAGAACAAATCGGACGTGAGCTCGCAGATTCGGTAATAATCAACGCTGATCTAGACCACGCAGTAGCCGAAGTTGTGGCAGTTATTGCCGATTTCCGTCAACAAAAATCGGAACTATAAGGACATTATGCTGAGCTCAGCTCGTTCGAGTGAAGCAGGCCGCTGATAGTATTGGGGGTCGGTTTAAACCGTTGAACCCTTATCGAGGTAGAGCAGATGTCTGATGAACAAGACACGATGATCAGTCCGGGCCTTGAGGCATTACTCGAAAAGGTCGATTCCAAATTCACACTGGTGAGTTTGGCCGCGAAAAGATCACGTCAACTCATCGCATATGACCTTGGCCTTGGAGAAGGAGGGGGCAGCGAAGTCCCCCCACAAGTCACGAGCACGGCGCGAAAGTCGTTATCGATGGCATTTGAAGAAATTCAGGCTGACAAAATCGGCTACGAACGGTTCGACCCGGAGGAACGTGCTCGCTTAGAGGCTGAGGCGCTGGCGCAAGCAGAGGCTGATGCAGCCGCTCTTGAGGCCGTGCCTGACGAAGAGTAGGTAGAAACCCCCGATGCTGGCCGGCCGCCGCATCATCCTGGGCGTCACCGGGGGGATAGCTGCTTACAAGGCAGTTCTGTTATGCAGACTGCTGGTCGACGCCGGTGCTCATGTGATTCCGGTAATGACGGAAAGTGCGCAGAAATTTGTTGGACGGGCAACTTTCGATGCCTTGGCCTCGGAACCCGTCAGAACGTCTATTTTCGATGACCCAGACCCGATTCCCCACACGACGCTAGGTCAGACAGCAGACCTCATCGTCGTAGCGCCTGCTACCGCCCGAAGTATCGGGAGCTACGCGAGCGGTATTTCGAATGATCTTTTAACTGCAACCCTGGTAGCGACTCGAGCACCAGTTGTCGTATGTCCGGCCATGCACACCGAAATGTGGGAACACGCAGCAGTGCAAAATAACCTTGAGACTCTTAAGAGTCGAGGAGTGATCGTTGTTGCGCCAGAGGAGGGTCGACTTGCCGGCGGAGACTTGGGATCGGGACGTTTAGCGGATCCAGAAAAAGTATTCGACGTCATTAAAGAGATACTTACGACCGGCGATCTCAATGGGCGAAAGGTTGTGATCACAGCCGGTGGTACCCGAGAAGCAATTGACCCAGTTCGTTATGTGGGGAACCGCTCTACCGGCAAACAGGGGTATGCCATTGCTGAGGCAGCTGTTGCTCGCGGAGCCAAGGTGACCTTAATTTCGACGGTTGCTATCGAAGCCCCGCCGGGAGTTGAGCTAATTTCAGTTGAGTCAGCTGCGCAGATGCATGAAGCCGTTCTAGAACAGGCCGACGCCGATGTGATTGTCATGGCGGCAGCCGTCGCTGATTTTCGTCCCGTTGAGACCTCAGACTCCAAGATCAAAAAAGACGGAGGACCACCTGATCTGCATCTGGAAGCTACCGCAGACATCTTGTTCGACCTCGGTGCTGCAAAACGATCGGGACAGGTCATTGTGGGATTCGCTGCGGAGACCGACGATTTGATCGCCCACGCACAAAACAAGCTCGAACGAAAGAACGTCGACGTGATTGTCGCTAATGATGTCTCAGCGCCAAAGGTCGGCTTTGCCCACGAAACGAACGAAGTAACAATCCTCGAAGCTAACGGTAGCCAAAGACATGTATCGCTTCGGTCCAAACGACAGATAGCGGATGAAGTGTTGGATACAGTTGCAGAGATACTTGCTAGGTAACTTGAGGTGCCCCTTCAGGTGCTCTTTGGCCTAGCCTTAGCTGTGCCGGTCGAATAATCAGGAGAGATGGCGTGAGTCGATGGACTTTCACCTCGGAGTCGGTGACTGAAGGTCATCCCGACAAAATGGCAGATCAGATTTCTGACGCCATTCTGGACGCAATGTTGGAGCAAGATCCAGCTAGCAGAGTCGCCTGCGAGACAATGGTGACCACTGGACTGGTCGTCGTCGCAGGAGAGATCACTACAAGCGGGTTCGTTGATATACCGGCTGTGGTCAGAGAAACAATCAATGAAATTGGATACGACCGAGACTCCCTTGATTTCAATGGCAGCACATGCGGAGTAATGGTCTCCCTCGATGAACAATCACCCGACATAGCGCAAGGCGTGAATGATTCCGAAGAAGTTAGGAGTGGTCAAGCAGGCGAGGATGATGCGCTTGATCGTCAGGGTGCTGGAGACCAGGGGATGATGTTTGGGTACGCCTGTCGCGAGACAGAGGTGCTGATGCCACTGCCCATCCATGTGGCCCACCGAATGGCCGAACAACTCACTGAGGCGCGCAAATCTGGCCAGGTTCCGTATTTAAGGCCAGATGGGAAGACACAGGTTTCGTTTGAGTACGAGGATGGCCGCCCCGTCAGGTTGAAGACGGTTCTTGTTTCTACTCAACACAACCCAGGTATCGATAGAGATGGGATGATCCGCCCAGATTTAATCGAACATGTCATCAGACCCTCAGTGCCCGCAGAGTTCGCAGATGACGATTTTGAAGTCTTTGTAAATCCAACCGGTAATTTCGTTGTTGGTGGGCCAGTTGGTGACTGCGGTCTCACAGGTAGGAAAATTATCGTCGATACCTACGGAGGGTATGCCCGACATGGCGGCGGCGCATTCTCTGGGAAAGACCCTTCTAAGGTCGATCGATCGGCAGCGTACGCAACACGTTGGGTAGCAAAAAACCTTGTTGCAGCGGGAGTCGCTGACCGTTGTGAGGTTCAGGTCGCTTACGCGATAGGTGTAGCTCGCCCAGTGTCAGTCTTAGTTGAGACCTTTGGTACGGAAAACGTTGACCCCGAGCGGATTACCGCATCGATCAACGAGATTTTCGACCT
>SGYJ01000028.1 GCA_004214275.1 Acidimicrobiales bacterium
CACCAGCACAGCACTAATCCTGTGACCTCAGTAGCATGCCAGTACTGGGGAAAGGGGACCCGATGCAGGTCAATTATCCAATCATCTCCGCCGATTCACACATCGCCGAAGCTCCCAACGCGTATATCGACTACATCGATCCGAAGTGGCGAGACGTCGCCCCGCATGTGGTCGAAACTGAGGACAAGGGAGACGTGTATGTCATAGATGGGATGAAACGGACTATCCAAATGGGTTTGATAGCAGCCGCTGGTCAGGCCCCCGAAGACTTAAACCCGCGAGCGAAGTGGGATGAGCTACCGCTAAGCGGATGGGATTCCGACTACCGACTGCAAGACCAGGATCGCGACGGTGTGTCGGCCGAAGTTATCTATCCCTCAGTCGGGATGGTTCTTTGCAACCACCCCGATGTTGAATACAAAAAGGCTGCTATGGATGCCTACAACAGGTGGATCAGTGACTATTGCTCGGTAAACCCCGACCGACTTCTGGCGATCGCTCAGACCCCACTCCGATCAGTGGAGGAAGGCATTGCTCAACTAGAAGCGATGAAAGCCAGTGGAATGCGTGGTGTCATGATGCCCGGAAACCCTGCAACTGACTTTGATTACGACGACCCGAGATGGGATCCGTTCTGGAATGCAGCAACTGAATTGAAGCTGCCGCTGTCGTGGCACATATTGACGACCAAAGAATCAGGTCGACCGCGAGGACCCAAAGCGAACTCGTTTATGACCATCATTCGCGCCAACCAAGACATTATGGGAACTCTTGTTTTTGGTGGAGTATTCGAGCGAAACCCAGGGTTGCGAGTTGTCTGTGTAGAAGCTGATGCCGGCTGGGTTCCCCACTACATGTACCGAATGGACCACGCTTACAAGCGCCATCGTTACTGGTTGCCGCCAGGTCAAGAACTCTCCAAGTTGCCGAGTGAGTACTTTCGGGAACACATCTATACGACCTTTCAAGATGACTGGATCGCATTCAAAATGGTTGAGTATGTCAATCATCAGCGTCTTTTGTGGGCGAACGATTTCCCTCATAGCGACAGCACTTGGCCGTGGAGCCAGGAAATGCTTGATGAGCACGCTGCTGGCCTCACCGATAAGCAAGCGAAAGATATTTTGTGCGATAACACAGCTGAACTCTACGAAATTGATGTCGCGACTCTGCCCATCGGTGGAGACAGTCTGGCGGCATCAGCCTGACTGGAGTAATTCGTGAACTTAACATCCTCTCGTATCACCACGGCTGACTTTGCGGCTGCACAGGAGACCTACCACGCCAATGGTTGGACTGATGGCCTTCCCGTTGTTCCACCAACACCTGACCTGGTGTCGGCGTGTCTGGAGTGGGCGTTGTTGTCGCCCGAACATTTAGTTGGCATCGAGCCGGTAAGGGAACGTTCGATAACCGCAGAAAAACTTGCAATTAATGCGGTCATGGCAGGGTGCCTTCCGGAACACTTTCCGCTGGTTGTGACTGCGTTCACGGCAATGCTCCAACCCGAGTTCCTGCTTCACGGAGCGACCGCATCAACTGGAGGGTGCGCGGTTTTGCTCATCGTCAATGGGCCAATTCGTCGTCAACTCGAAATGGTTGCGACCTTTAATGCGCTGGGTAACACCGATCGTGCCTCTGCTGCAGTTGGTCGGGCGATACGACTTGGGCTCATCAACCTTTTAGATGTCCGTCCCGGCGAGATCGACCGTTCCACCTTGGGTCACCCAGGAAAGTTCTCTTATTGCTTAGCGGAGGATGAAGAAAATTCTCCTTGGTCGTCGTTAGCCGAAGAACGTCTTGGGGAATCTGATGTCTCGGCGGTTACAGCGGTTGCGGCGATGGCACCTCGACAGATAATGAACGAATGGACTTCCGATCCTGAACAGATTTGTGACACGATCTCTGCGGAAATTCGAGCTAACCAACTTCATTACTCAATATGGGCAGGTAATTACGTAGTCGTGTTACCCACACAGCTTCGACAACACTTCAGCGATGCTGGGTGGTCAAAAGCCGATGTCCAGGAATGCGTCTTTGATCGGGCCCGAGTCATGCGAGGCTCCTGGAAACAAGTAGGTAAAGGGTCAGTTGTCAAAGACCGCGCGGACCGCGAGTACCCAGCAATGGAATCCCCAGAAGAACTCATCGTTGTTGCCGCGGGTGGTCCAGCTGGAGGTTTTGCTCAAGTGATTCCTCCATGGCTCGGAACTAAGAGTCGGGCAACTACGGTGGCGGTTGGCGCGTGTGTTGACTGCGAGGTGCCGTAGCCATGGAACTGATGGATCCGAGCCATGAACAGCAGGTCGAGGGTTCCGAGCCGGCTGCTCGAATAAGTAGTCTTAATGGGGCCGTCGTAGGTCTGATATCGAACGGCAAAGAGAACACACTTCCTTTCTTCGATCGCGTCGAGTTCATTTTGCGAACCGAATATGGAGTTTCGGAAGTTGTTCGTAGAACCAAAAAAAATTACAGCGCCCCGGCTGAACTTGAGTTGATGCAAGAAGCAATGGGATGGGATGCGGTTCTTAGCGGGGTAGGAGATTGAGGCAGTTGCTCATCGTGCAGTTTGCACGATGCCGTGATCGCAGAACGTAATGGAGTTCCGGCGGTCAGCATTATGACAACAGCTTTCGTTGATGCAGCTGAACTTATGGCCAGAGTGCAGGGAGTGCCGCTCCATCCGTTTGCTGTTATTGAACACCCGATAGCGAGTGCCGACCCCGAAGGTATCGACGACCGAGCCCGAATAGCGGTTGTGAAGGCGGCAGAGATTCTTGCTGGCTGAGTCTCTAAGGAGAATCAAAAGCGGCGTAGTCAAGGGGGAGTGCGGTAGTTCGTTTTAGTTCTTCCATTTCGAAAATGGTGCGAACGTCGTAAAGAGCGACACGTTCGATCAGACGTTTATAGAAGTCGTCATAAGAATTCATATCGGGAACAACCACTCTGAGCATGTAATCAATCTCGCCACTTGTTCGGAAAGCCTCAACGATTTCAGGGAACTCTTCGATGGCGGCAGTGAAATCAGCAAGCCATCTCGCCGAATGGTCATTAGTGCGAATTTGAACCAATGCGTTGATGTCCAACGAAAGTCGTGATGCATCGAGAATCGCTACTTCTCGTCGAATAATGCCGTCTTGTCTTAAGGTTTGGATGCGTCGCCAGCACGGGGTAGGAGTCAACCCGACCTCATTACCTAGTTCTCGAGACGAACGCGTCGCGTCTTGCTGTAGGAGGTGCAGTATTTCCCGATCAATAAGGTCCATGACGCAATAATACTGTTAAAAAATGGATCATAGAACTATATAGTTGCGCTGTAACGTCTAAATACGACGCGCTGGGCAACAACATTTCGTGCCCAAGGGCTTACGGTCTTCATATGGGATTCAAGGGTTATTTCACGGAACACCCAGCATCTGCTGGCGAAAGTTACGGAGAACACTTTCGGGTAGCGAGCCATTTCTCAAAAGAGCTGCTTATCGCTGGAATTGCATGCGCGGTGCACGCGATAGTTCCCAATCTGTTCACCACCACAGGAAGTTCGAAGGTGCGTCAACTCCACTCAGAGATGACAGAAGGGACGCGTGGCCAAGTTCAACACGATCCCGACATTGATGCAGCAGCTGAGCCGCAGCCAGCTAGTTAGCTGATCGACTGGGGGTTAAGTCTCACAGCAATTAGGTTCAGAAGAGACCACGACTTTTTCGAGTTGTTCGTTGTCGCCCTTCTTTACGTACCATTCCCAGCGAATGTCATCAGGTCCGTCGATCCAAGTTTCGGTCTTGTCCGCGTAACAGCACATTGTTTCGTCGATGCCGGTAGTCGTTAAACCTTCGTCTGTCATTCGGGCGTCAGCTTCGTGGACCATTTTGACGTCGTCGACCTCCACGCCGAGGTGGTTGATTGCGCCACCGTTCTCGATGTCTTCAAATAGAACTAGCTTGAGCGGCGGTTCCTCGATAGTGAAGTTCGCGTACCCTGGCCTGACCTTGCTCGGTTCACTAGAAAACATTTTTGAGTAGAACTTGATTGCTTCATCAAGATTCGCTACGTCAATAGCTAGTTGTAAACGACTCATCGTAAGACCACCGAAGACTTCTAAAGATTTTCTGCGTTTAATTATGCCTCAGTAAATCGTTGGACAGATACCCCAACCATATTGATTAACTCAGTCTCGAAGGAAAGCCAATTCGCAGTGCCTCGATGCGAATCGCCAACCCATAGGGGTGCGAACGAATCGATCGTGGTACTCACCTACATATTTTGGTAACCCTGCCGGGGCTGGGGACTCAGCAACTCCCGTTCGCGAATCGTGACGGAAGTTAAGCAGGTAGCAAAGACTCGTCGCCTCATCTCCCTGGACGCGAACTAAGACATTGGTGCAGAGATGTCGGGATTGACGGCGCGTGACGTCTTGTCTTGCGGAAAAACCTGCCCGGATCTGGTCTTGCCCAACCATTTCAGCCCCGGGTCCTGACCAGCAACCATCGGGTGTAAACAAATCAGCGATTGCGCTGGCATTGCCGAAGTCGACCAGATGGCAATACTCAGCGATGAGTTTCTCACAAGCCTTCACATCGACCAGTTCTTCTAGATCCTTATTCACCACTTCTCCTTGGATATCTCACTCAGTCTTGCAGTTAAGTCAGAAGACAAACCAACGTCGGTCCCCAACGGTTATTTTCAGGGATATGAGTACAGGAATTAAAACTCGCAGTAATGGGGTTTCCGTTTGTGGATGGGGCGAAGGAGATACGGACTACGCGCATTACCACGACACTGAATGGGGGATGCCGGTTACAGATGATGTCAAGCTCTACGAGAAGATGTGTCTTGAAGGTTTTCAAGCAGGTTTATCGTGGTTAACGATTCTTCGAAAACGAGAGAACTTCAGGGTTGCTTTCGGCGGATTCGAAATAGAAAAAGTTGCTGGCTTCGGTGACCAAGAGGTGCAAGAACTGCTCAATGACTCTGGCATCGTAAGGCATCGAGGCAAGATTGAAGCCACGATCAACAACGCACAAGCCGCCGTGTCAACCATCGAGCGCTATGGCTCACTTGCAAAGTTCTTTTGGGGGTTTGAGCCAGCGAAGCATCAACCGGCACAAAAACTTTCTGAAATCGCAGCGAAAACCACCGAATCGGAACACATGAGTAAAGAGTTGAAGAAACTCGGCTGGCGATTTGTCGGGCCAACCACCTGTTACTCGCTCATGCAGGCAGATGGCATAGTCAACGACCACCTCACACAATGTTTTCGTCATCCGGAAATTGAAGTCGCGAGAAAGGTAGCTAAAAAGTCGATCTAAGATTCCGGCGACAGTTATGGGGGATCCATGCTTGGCAATTACCGCGTTATTGACCTCACCGACCGTCGAGGTTGGATGGCGGGCTTTCTTCTAGCACAACTGGGTTGTGACGTTGTCCTCGCCGAACCCGAAGAAGGTTGGGAGCGTGACCATTGGTTTGAGGCCTACAACAGAGGCAAGAGGTCAGTCACCATACGAAGCGCAGCAGACGTAAACGAATTAGCTGCAGACGCAGATTTTGTTATCGACTGCGGAGCGACCGGCTTTCCCATGGATTTAGCGAAGCTCCGCTCCGATAATCCGAGCTTAATAACAGTCTCGCTAACCCCATTCGGAGATGATGGACCGAAGGCAGCCTGGTCGGCTACTGACCTCACCCTCGTAGCGGCCAGCGGCCAAATGATTTGCAACGGAGACGGGGATAGACCACCGGTTCGTATATCTATTCCGCAGGCATGGTCACACGCGTCATGTCAGGCACTCGTCGGAGCGCTCGTAGCCAGCGACGAGCGATCTAGATCAGGTCTTGGTCAACACGTTGACGTATCTGCTCAGCAGGCAATGTCGGAAACTGCTCTACCAGCGAATTTGCACGGTCCCGCGGGACTAGCGCCGCAAGAACGGATGGCCGGTGGCGTGCAACAAGGCCCAGTGAACCTCAGATGGACATATCCGTGTGCTGATGGCGAAGTAGTGATCACCGTTGCTTTCGGAGCAATGATCGGCCCCATGTTCCAGCGCTTTATGGATTGGATGTGCGAAGAGGGAGCCTGCGACGAAGCGACTCGGGACAAAGATTGGGTGGACTTCGCACTACACATCCAACAAGGAACCGAAACCCTCGAGGAGCTTGCGAGAGTAATGGACCTGATAGCTGACTTTGCAGCGGATAGGACCAAGGCAGAGTTTCTGAAAGAAAGCTTGGAACGAGGGTTATTAGTGACCCCAGTCACCGATCTAGCCGACGTAGTTGAGAGCGAACAGTTCGAAGCGCGCAAATTTTGGGATGAAGTTGAAGGTATTCGTCACCCCGGACCATTTATTCAGGCAAGCGAAACCCCGCTGCGTCGTCTAGATGCGGCACCAAGATTGGGAGAACACCAGTCCAACGTTGATTTGCCCAGAGAGCCACCTTCGGAAATACCGGAGCCTGGTAATGAGACAAAAACCAACAGACCTTTAGAAGGCCTAAAGGTCTTGGATTTTTCTTGGGTGGCGGCAGCACCTTTAAGCACGAAAATCCTCGCCTATTGGGGAGCTGAAGTTGTTCGACTCGAATCGGTTACGAGGCCTTGTCTCCTTAGAGGAGCGTTGGGGCATCGCGACGATGTCCCCGACCAGGAAAATGCGATCGGTTGGCATGCTGTCAACGCGAACAAGTTGAGCCTCGCCATCAACCTCTCGAAGCCTGAGGCCAAACAAGTGGTGTTGGACCTCGCGAATTGGGCCGATGTGGTCGTCGAGTCTTTTACACCGGGCACGTTGGAGTCCATGGGCTTCGGTTACGAAGCTCTTAAAGAGATCAACCCGGGCATCATCGTCTTGTCCAGTTGTGTTTTTGGTCAAACCGGGCCGATGAAAAATTTCGCAGGCTTTGGCAACTTGGCTGCCGCTGTCGCTGGGTTCTATGACATCACCGGATGGCCCGACCGAGGAGCAGCCGGGCCTTACATGGCCTACACCGATTACACCTCACCACGCTTCACCACTGCAGCGCTCTTGGCGGCCCTGGACTACCGGCGCCGCACAGGGAAAGGGCAATATTTAGATTTTTCCCAAGCCGAAGCAGCAACTCACTATCTCACCCCGGGAATTCTTGAGTATCAAAAGACAGGCCAGATGCCGACGCGCGCAGGTAACGCTGATACCGAAATGGTTCCCCATTCGGTGTACCCGTGTGTGGGGGAAGACCAGTGGTGCGCAATCGTCTGTGAAAACGATGACCAGTGGAAGTCTCTATGTGTGGAAATGAGACGTCACGACCTCGCCGACCTGAACTTGGAAGAGCGCTCTCAACAGGCAGAAACAATTGACGAAGCAATCGCAGCATGGACCCAAGTTCAAAGCCCTGGAGGACTGCAAATTCGTCTCCAACGCCACGGCGTCACCGCTCATATGGTCCAGAACACAGGCGATTGTATGAATGACCCACAGCTTGTTCACCGTGACCATTTCCCATGGGTTCCGCATCCCGAAGCTCGACAAGTGATGGTCGATGGTATTCCTCATCGCTTGTCACGATCTCAAGGTGGCTTCGATTGGGCCGGTCCCACCTACGGCCAGCATTCAATGGAGATTTTGGAGGGAATACTGGGATATGACGGGGAACAGATCGCAGAATTGGCGGTGGCAGAAGTTCTGGAGTGAGGTGGGCGCGGGCTGCCTTCAATGCCTACGATTCGATATGTGACAAAACGCCCAAGTGATTATTACGAGGAAAGTTCACCTAGCCCGTACCCACTTGAAAGATCCGGGGTTGACCAGTGTTTCGGTTGCTCCACTTCAAATGAGAAAGGCCTCGGGCTGAGGTTTTCCAGATATGACGATGGCACTATCGAGACCCGCCACCTGACAGAGCAACATCATTGCGGGTTTGACACGGTCATCCATGGCGGAATCCAAGCGGCGATTCTAGATGAGGTAATGGGTGTAGCGGCACAGAGTACGTTGACCCATGAAGCACTCGATTTGGCTTGCGCCACAGCAGAAATACATCTCCAATATTTGAGGCCGGCGTTCTTAGCTGAAGAAGTGATCGCCCGAGCTTGGGTCACAGAAGTCGAAGGGCGCGACATCTTTGTCGAAGGGGTGTTGCTTTCAACTCAAATGGTGGAAGTTACAACTGCAACCTCACGTTGGCGTCAAATGCGATACGAGCCAACCTGAACTAACTAACCGGCTCAGCGACAACCCGCACTCCGGCTTCAGATGCCAGATGGGTCATTGGAACGTCGTGAGATTCCGACGGTAATTCGCCGAATATAAATTGTTCCGTGGAAACTCCAATTCTGAGACAGTCACTGGGGAGTCGAGAAAGAAGTTCGTCATAGTAACCCGCTCCGTGGCCAAGTCGGTTACCGCGTTTATCGATGGCTAGAGCGGGTACCAGAGCCACTGATATGGAGTTGAGTGGAACAGTTTCAGCGGTCTCGACTGGCTGCATATAGCCAAACCGATGCAATTCCATAGACCCGGTCGCCGGATGAACCGTGAGTGGGCCAGTCTCTGGTGTTCGAGTGACCACGAACCGTCCCCACCCAAGTTGATCAGCCAAACCGTCGAGTTGAAGTTCGGTAGACATTGCTCGGTAGAACAGAAATGACCCGGGAACATGCTTTAAGAAGGTCACTAAATGAGCGATCACAGTCGCCTCCGACGAGGAGTCAATCTTGGTTCTGAGTGGCTTCAGCTCCTTTCGCCACGTCTCCTTGGCTGATGTCGGGTCAGAGTCAACCGCCACTTACGTTTGCCTCCGCACTGGAAGCAAGCGTTACCACTTCGTCAGGATCAGCCAACCAATTTTCGGGTAGCGCAACCCTACGTGGGCCACCAGTATGGCTTCGTTTCACCCGCACTCCCTCGGGCGGCAATATGGCGTCCTGGTCGAATTCTTGAGTGATAGCTGCCAGATCATCGAAGCTGTTTACAGCATGAAGCCGTCTTCGAAGCTCTTTCCCAACCGGCCAACCTGCAACGTACCAACCAGCGTGCTTGCGGAACCGTCGCACGACCACGCTCTCATCTTCATCATAAAATTTCAGCAATCGGATCAGATGGTCGAGCATGACTTCGGCAACTAGTCCGAGCTTTGGTTGAGTTAACCGGGGCTCTTCTCCGCTAAGCACCGATACCAGATCAGCGAAGAGCCAGGGTCGTCCCAAGCAACCTCTGCCGACCTCAACACCGGCTGCTCCGGTGTGTCGCATCATTCGCAAAGCGTCCCACGGCTCCCAAATGTCACCATTGCCGAACACTGGAATATCGATGTGTTGCACTAATTCGGCGATGGCATCCCAATCTGCATGACCCGAATAAAGGTCGTTAGCGGTTCGCGCATGCAAAGTAACTGCAGCGCAACCTGACTCTTGAGCTATCCATCCACTATCAAGAAAGGTCAAATTCCCTTGATCGATGCCTTTGCGAAATTTAATTGTCACTGGTGTCTCACCGGCGGCTTCAACCGCAGCCTCCACTATCGCTGCGAGGAGTCGACGTTTCACTGGGATAGCCGCCCCGCCGCCGTTACGGGTCACTTTCGGAGCCGGGCAGCCGAAATTCATGTCGATGTGGTCAACGCCTAATCGGTCTTTCAGCATTTGGACTGCCAACGACACATATTTTGGATCTGTTCCGTAGAGCTGAATTGAGCGGGTGAGTTCATTTGCCCCGAATTCGGCAAGCTTCCATGTCGTCGAATTTTCTTCTACTAGAGCCCTAGCTGTGATCATTTGATTGACATAGAGAGCTGCGCCCCACCCTGAACATAACGACCGAAAAGGCCAGTCGGTTACTCCGGCCATGGGTGCCAAAACGACAGGAGTTTTCAGATGGATCGGCCCTAGTTCCACCGGCTGCACTTCACCGTGTCGAAATGGTTTCAGGTTCTCATTGAGTGCACTCTTGTAAGCGTTCACGATGCCACGTTTCGGTCTGGGGACATCAGATCGATGCCAGCTCGGTCGAGCAGACTCGCGGTTTCGACTAGCGGTAGACCTACAACATTTGAATGGCTGCCATTAATAGCTTTGATGAGCGAACCTCCAGCACCCTGAAGAGCGTATGCCCCTGCTTTGTCCAGAGACTCACCTAAGCCTAGGTACCAATCAATTAGACGTTGATTCAAGGAAATAAACTCTACGTCGGTATGAACCACGGCAACCATTAGATGCTCATTAGTCCGGACCGCGACGCCAGATACGACTTGATGCACCTTGCCCGATAATTTTTGAAGCATTGCTTCTGCATTCTCTAGATTGGCTGGCTTGCCATAAATAGTGTCCTCTAACACGACGCACGTATCGGCTCCTAGAATCACTGACCCCTTCACTGCCGAGGTCTTCTCCGAGGAAATCCGTCGCACATATTCTTCTGGGTCTTCCCCGACATGCTGTGATTCGTTGATTTCGGGAGCGCGGATTATGAAATCGACACCGAGAAGAGACAGCAACTCCTTTCGGCGGGGCGAACCGGATGCGAGAACAAGCTGCTGATCCATATACCCATTTTGTCCGATCAATAAATCAGAGAACGCTATTGATGCGACAAATCCTTTCCGTGGCTCGAAATTTGACCCGCGTTTCAAGAACTGCAGTTCTTCAGATTGGTTACTGTCTCGTCCGTGGAATTCAACCTGGCTCGGGCGATAGCAGCAGTTGCCGAAGCGCACCCCGACCGGATAGCACTCATCCACCAAGGGAGTGAGGTTTCCTTCCCCGATTTCGTTGACCGGTATCGCAGGTTAGGGAATGCCTTAGACGCAGCGGGCCTCTCTTGTCGCAAAGAGCGTTCAGAATTGGGAGGGCATGAAAGTGGTCAAGACCACATAGCCCTATATCTGAATAACGAGTTCGAATATCTCGAATCAATGTTGGGCGGTTGGGCCGCACGAGCGGCCACATTCAATGTGAATCACAGGTACATGGCAGATGAGCTGTGTTATCTCTTGACTGATTCAGAAGCAAAGGCAGTCATCGTGAACTCTGTCTACGCACCGAACCTTGCTGAAGTTCTGCCCCAATTGCCAAACATAGAACTCATCGTTCAGGTACCAGACCAATCAGGCAATCGATTACTCGAGGGCGCTGTTTATTACAACGACTTCATTCACGGCCACGAACCAAAAGATCTGAATCACTGCTCTCCCGATGATTTGTATGTCCTTTACACAGGTGGAACTACCGGACTGCCTAAGGGTGTGCTCTGGCGCAACGCAGATTTTTTTGTGGGTGCTTTAGGTGGATTAAACAGAAAAGAGAACCGCGAATACGATTCCTACGCCGAGATCGCTAGCGCAGCGGGCAAGGGAACACTGCGTTGGATGACCAGCGCCCCCTTCATGCATGGTGCTGCTCAATGGATAGCACTCCAAGCGTTATCGATGGGGCACACAGTGGTTCTCCCCGACATCACTGATCGCTACGACGCCGCAAGTGTTCTTGAGGTCTGCGAACGTGAAGATGTCGAATTCCTACAAATAGTCGGGGATGCCTTCGCTCGACCCCTGTTAGACGCCTCCAGATCTAGGCAACTGATTCCGCGTTCATTGCGTTCAATCATCAGTGGCGGTGCAGTGTTGAATGCTGAACTGAAAGAAGAACTCAAACAGCAATTTGGTGGGGTAACTATCCGAGACTCCATTGGATCGAGCGAGACTGGTGTGCAAGGAAGCAACGTAAGCACCAAAACCGAAAGAGCGAGTACAGGTGACTTTGAACCAGCATCAGGTAGTGCAGTCGTTAACCCACAAATGGATGCGGTAGTTGAAGCAGGATCAGACGAGATTGGCTGGTTCGCTATGTCGGGGCGAGTACCACTGGGATATTTGAACGATGCTGAGAAGACTCAGAAAACTTTTCCGGTCATAGGAGGGGTCAGATTCTCTGTTCCAGGAGATCGAGCGCGCCTGCTTGAAGATCGCAGGATCCAAGTATTGGGGCGAGATTCAGTAACCATCAATTCTGGTGGAGAAAAAATTTTTGCAGAAGAAGTAGAGACTGCTGTGAAGACGCACCCCGCCGTGTACGACGCCGTTGTGTGCGGCCGGCCGAGTCCCCGATGGGGGAATGAAGTTGTGGCAATTGTTCAGCTAGTAGAACAAGCAAAGGTTCTAGAGTCAGAGATTATCGAACACTGCGGTGGCTACATCGCCCGCTATAAGAGACCCAAAGCAATAATTCAGGTCGACCAAATCAAACGAAGCCCAGCGGGTAAACCGGACTATCGATGGGCGCAAAGCATTGCGCAAGAATCGGGAACAGATTGACTCACCAAACAACCGACCGTGACGCTGTTCAGAAGCGGACCGTTCGGGTTCTACAGCAAGGAGTGGTTCCAGGCGGTCTAGCTATGGGAACCTCATACTCAGTAGCAGCGCTCTTAGGCAGTGAGATCACCGGCAGCGACACGTTGGGAGCTCTTGCCGCAGTTGGTTTGAGCATCGGTCAAAGTTTGGCAGGAATTCCGGTAGCGGCCGTGATGGCGAAACGGGGGAGACGTATTGGCATAGGCGCCGCCTACTTGGTTGGGTCTTTGGGAGCAAGCTGTGCCTTAATAGCAGCCTTTACCGAGACCTACATTCTTCTCGTGGTCGGAATGACCCTTTGTGGTTGCGGACAAGCTGGAAACTTGGCTGCCCGGTACGCAGGATCTGATCTTGCCACCGACGAAAATCGAGCGAAAAGCATCAGCTTGGTTGTCTGGGCAAACACAGTTGGGTCAGTGCTCGGGCCGACAGTAGGCCTCGGACTTAGGTCGCTAGCGGGCTCATCTGAAGGTGGAAGCGGATTCGTCTTCTCCTACCTGGTATCTGTGACCCTCTTCGTTGTTGCTGCCGGCGCGATTTTGAAGCGATTAAGACCGGATCCGCTTCTGCTAGTTGCTGACGCAAACAAAGTTTCCATTCGAGGCCCCCGTTTCTCCGATTTGGGTTTGATCCTCGCTCACCCTGCCGCACGCATCGCGTTATTGGGAATGATGCTTTCGCAAGGCGTGATGGTTGGAGTCATGACCGTAACGCCGCTGCATATGAGGGACGGAAACCAAGACCCGCTCATCATCGGGTTGATGATTTCGATGCATATCGTCGGGATGTACGCCTTCTCGCCCTGGATCGGAAGAATTGCCGACCGATTAAGCAAAGAGCTATTGATAGGGATTGGCGCTGTTGTCACAGCGCTCGGTTCTGAGATTGCGTCGCATACTGATGCCACTGACGCCGCAGGTCATTTTGTAGGGCTGTTCTTGATTGGAATTGGATGGTGTTCTTCACTCGTGGCGGGCAGTGCACTCATGACAGAGGCATTTCCACCCGAAGTTCGCGTCGCCACTCAATCAACCGCAGATGTTTTGATGACAGCAACCGGTGCAGCTGCGGGAATCTCATCAGGGCTAGCTGTAGAGCAACGCAGTTACCATGACCTAGCTCACTGGGCAGCCCTAGTTTCTGTGTTTTTAGCAGTAGTTGCAGCAATCGCGGTCGTGCAGGGCGCCCGCGTCCGCGAAACTGGAGTGCAAGCCGACTGAATGGAGCACCGATGGCATTTCACCACGTCGCATACTCAACCAAAGACCTTGAGGCCACGCGGCACTTTTATGAGGATCTTTTTGGGTTTCCGTTAGTGAATACAGAATTCCAGGACCGGGAAGAGGGCTGGATCAAACACGTGTTTTTCGACACAGGAAACGGACAATGTATTGCGTTTTTTGCCTTCGAGAACATAGGAGAGAAAGCCGACTGGACAACTGACGTGAATGAAAGTCTGGGAGTGCCAGTCTTTGTAAACCACGCGGCGTTTGAAGCAACTGAAGAAATGCAAGAGGAAGTTCGCTCCCGTATGACATCCGAAGGTATTGAACCCACAATGGAAATTGATCATGGTTGGTGTTATTCGCTGTATTACCTCGACCCCAACCAAGTTCTCGTAGAACTTTGCCGCGACACCACGGGAATGCCGGTAGACGAAAAGGAAGCAGCTCGTCTGTTGGCCGCGCCCATTGGAGAACTCAGCTGAGCGGGTCAGTTGAACGAGAATTTGTCGGCCTTGCATCTCCGGTAGTTGGGCGCGCGGGAGCGGGAGGCCACCCTTGTCAAGGGATCTACCATCGACCTCGGGGGAGCCGTCCCTCTGTTGCTGTAATAGCGACCCACTACAACATTGATTTCAGCGAGCATTATCTGGCCGATTTTTGCGCTCGACGCGGAGTCGGGTTTCTCGGATGGAATACACGTTTTCGCGGTGCCGAACCCTATTTCCTGCTCGACCATGCAATTGCCGAAATAGCTGTGGGAGTTCGCTGGTTGCGGGAAGAGGCAGGTGTGCGAACTGTCGTATTGCTCGGAAATTCAGGGGGTGGTTCACTCATGGCTGCCTACCAATCGCAATCGATGCAGCCGAACCTTGAACCAGAATATGGACGCAGTTCGATAGTCCCCTCCGCTCTAGAAGTACCCGGCGCAGACCTCTACATTTCTCTCGCCGCTCATCCGGGGCGGCCCGAAGTGTTAACGAATTGGATGGATCCCTCGGTTGAACAAGAAGACGAGCCGCTGAGCATCAACGAAGATTTGAACCCGTTTGCAGAGGACAGAGAAATCCCATTCACCAAGAACTTCATTGCCCAATATCGTGAAGCCCAACGAGAGCGAAATCGTCGAATCACCCAATGGGCTCGCGACGAAATTGATCGCATTGTTTCTGCAGGTCACTACGACCGGTTGTTTACAACGCCGCGCTTATGGGCCGACCTGCGAATGATTGATGGCTCCATCGATCCAAGTAATCGCGAATTCCCGAGTTGTTACCTCGGTGATCCGCGAAGAGCTAATTATGGGATCTACGGTGTCGGGACTGTTAGCTCCCTGCGAACATGGCTCTCAATGTGGAGCCTCACTGATTCGCAATGCAACGCAGCGCCGCACCTACAACGAATCAGGATTCCGGCTCTTGTCATTGAAGCCGACGCAGACACGGGTGTCTTCCCCGGTGATACGAAGGCCATTGTTGAAGCACTTGGCTCAGATGATCTAACGAAAAGCACTATCGAAGGCGATCACTACCTTCGAGATCGAGATGGCGCCCGCGACGAAGCAGCTGACCTAATCGTTGAATGGATCAGGCAACGCGTATAGCCAGAGATATCAGGAGACGACGTTGCTTTACTTCGCGTCGAGAAGGCCACCCAAGGCCTCACCGAGAGTTGAAACCGGTGGGGGAGATAGGGCGACGATCCTCGACAGATAGGAGACCGATATTTCGTCGTTCATCACCGCACCTGCGTCAACATCTGGAGACTGCAAATTCTCGTCCCCCCATGACATCGATACCTGAAAGGTCCTCTCATCGGGAGTCGGCTGCAACTCAATGTTTTCAATTGCTCGGGGAGGTTGATCTCCGAGCTCAGTGAACCGCCATCCTCGTATTTGGTCAAGTTCGAGATTTGGAACATTGACATTGACCACTGGGCTGTCGCCAACGTCGTCGCGAAGCAAGCCTTCGACGATGGTGCTCGCTACCTGCGCAGCCACGTGCCACTTTTGACCGACGATTAGATCTTCCCAAACTTGACCCTCGACGCCGAAACCGGTCAAATGCTGGCTCACTGCAAGACTGGGGATGTTGGTATGGCGGGCTGTGAGCGCCGCTCCCACTGTTCCCGAATGGTAAACGGAGCGACCCACATTGGCACCCGGGTTGATCCCAGATACGACTAAGTCGACATCTCCGAACAGGCCAAGCCGAGCGAACATGACACACAGCGCTGGGGGCCCTGAAACAGACCAGGCCGTATCAATTCCGTCGACATCGACAGACCGAACTTCAGGTTCGCTCAAGTGAATAGGCCCTATTGCCGCTCCCGCACCGGAATATTCGCTATCAGGAGCTACGACGAGTACTTCTCCTTGTCCTCTCAGTGCTCGGGCCAGAACATGAAGGCCCTCGCTCTCTATCCCATCGTCATTGGTTACCAAGATGCGCACGGCTAGAAACTATTAGCTGAAACGGCTTCGAAGTGTGAGGGAATGATCAACTTTGATCAGAAAATAGAAAGTGTCATTCGGCTAGGTGGGGGGGAAATCCACCTTGTGAAATAGGACTCCACGTGGCGATGGAAAGACGAAGTAACGCTTTGCCTTGTTGAACCATAGCGTCGCGATATTCGTCCCAATCAGGGTGCTCACCGCTAACCGACCTGAAATAGTCGCAAAGTGGATCGAGCGCCTCTGGAAGGTCGAGAACTTCTAAGTCCCCATCGACTTGTACCCATTCGCTATTGAATTCCTGTCCCATAACAAGCAATGACGCAACCGAATTTCGTCGGGCATTCATAACTTTGACGCGTTCGGGATAAGTAGCGATCACAACTCGCCCTTCATTATCCAAACCCATAGTGATCAACGACATTTGGGGTCTGCCATTAGATCTAGTTGTTGAAAGGATCCCACGATGACGTTGCTCAATAAAATTAAGCAGTTCGTCTCGCTTCACGGTTCTGTTAGTGGCAATCTTTCGGGCCATGGGGATGAGGCTAGGGCGATGA
Organism: Acidimicrobiales bacterium; assembly: GCA_004214275.1. GTDB lineage: Bacteria > Actinomycetota > Acidimicrobiia > Acidimicrobiales > Poriferisodalaceae > MedAcidi-G3. The sequence goes on from SGYJ01000028.1 coordinate 16,566, forward strand.
ATCAAATGGTGCGAATGCTGCACACGTCTGATGTGCATATAGGGCATGTCAGAGGAAGCGCAGATGCTCATGGAGAAACGTGTCAGTGCCCCGCTCACGGCCTTGCTGACGCAGTCATTCAAAATCGGGCAGACATATTGATGATTTCTGGTGACTTGTTTGATCACGCGCGGCTACCTGAAAGTGCTGTGAGGTCGACCTTGGAAATATTGAGCGCTCCAGGAGTACCGGTGGTAGTTATCCCAGGAAATCACGATGTCCACGATGACAAGTCTTTGTGGCAAAGATGTCGTAAAGATGTGGAACGAACAGGGATACACCTTTTGGAGGATTTAGAGGGCTCGTCAGTGACTCTGGAATCGAATCGGATGACGATTTGGGGGAGAGCTATGAATGATCATGAGCCGGGATACAGACCACTGTTGAATGTTCCGCCTCGACCCGACACCGGGTGGTATGTGGTGGCCGCCCATGGTCACCTCAATCTTTCAAGTGAAGACGCTCACAGGTCATCACCGATTACCTACGAAGAAATAGCTTCCACTGACGCAGACTACGTAGCGTTGGGGCATTGGCATGTCCCTACCGACGCCAGCCACGGATCTGTGACGGCTTGGTATCCAGGTACTCCGATGGGTTCGCCAGGAAATGGCACAGCAGGATTGATCACATTCACTGAAGAGGTCCGAGTGGAACACGTACCGGTCGTAGAACCCGTGAATGGTTGTGAGTAGCGTCAGTCGCTTTCCGCCTCGGTCCGAGCTATGCGGCGGAGCAACGTTTCGTATTGGTCCATTAACTCCGAGGCTCGATCCTTTAAGTGATCGTGCTGCTTACTAAGTTTCGTCACCAGCTCAGAGTTTTCGTAGGTTGAACTGTCGACAAGCTGAGCCTGTATTTCTGCTAGTTCGCCTTCTACCTGCTCCCAGGCTTGTTCGACTTGGTCTCGTTCCTGTCGGAGCTCTCTAGTGGCATCGTTTACCCGACTCCGGCGACGTGCTTGATCTCTACGGGCGTCACGAATCTGATTGTGTTGGTTTGCTGAGGTGTTAGCGGTCTGATCCGACTCGCGGGATTGACGGGATTCGGGGGGAGCCTGCAACAGATCTTCATCGACGCCTTCGTGCCAGGTTGCGGTGCCGTTTCGCACGATGATGAGGGCATCGGCAACGTTGCGGATGAGATGTCGATCGTGGGTGACTAAAATTAGAGTTCCCGGGTAAGCATTGAGGGCGTCTTCTAAGTGATCACAGCTTGGAAGGTCAAGATGGTTTGTGGGTTCGTCGAGGATCAGTAGATTCACTGGATTCGCCATCGTGATAGCTAGAGCCAATCGAGTCTGTTCCCCTCCCGACAAATCGCCGACCTTTTGATCCACTTGGTCGCCTCTGAACCCGAATCCGCCTAGAACTGTTCGCAGATTTCTATCGCCCGGTTCCCCAATCGATGCTGTGAACTCCTGCAAGACTGATCGACCAAGATCCAACACGTCAGTCAAGTGTTGAGCAAAACGCGCGTAGTCCACCTTGTTGCCAATACGAGCGGTGCCTTGAGTGGCGTCTAATTCGCCGAGCAGTAGCTTCAATAGCGTTGTCTTGCCTGCACCATTGGGACCTACGAGCGCTACCTTTCTGCCTCTTTCTATGACAAACGAGACGTCGGTCAGAACAATTTGATCGCCGTAGGCGGCAGTCGCCTCATCAAATTCAGCTACGACCCTCGCTGATCTTCTCGGTTCAGGGAAGTCAAATTTTGCTTTAAGGTCGTTGGCTTCGGGAACCTCAATCCGGTCTACCCGGCTTAGGGCTTTGACCCGACTTTGCACCTGTTTCGCTTTGCTCGCTTTGTAACGAAACCGTTCGATAAATCTTTCCGTTTGAGCGAGTTTACGATTTTGTTGTGCAGCCGAAGCTTCCAATTGGGCCAACCGAAGTTCTCGAGAAGCGACAAAGTCAGAAAATCCGCCCACGTATTCGTAGCTTGAACGCCCATCAAGCTCAATCACCCGATTGGCGACACCATCAATGAAGTCCCTGTCGTGACTGACGAACAGAATGCAACCGGCCCATGTCGAGAACTGATCCTCAAGCCAAGAGACAGAATCCACATCTAGGTGATTTGTGGGTTCATCAAGAATCAGAACATCGGGTTCTGACAAAAGTAGGCGTGCGAGGACGACACGCATTTGCCACCCTCCAGACAGTTCAAGAGCGTCTCGATACATCATCTCGTGATCGAAACCCAAACCCGCTAGCACTCTTTGGGCTTCGGCCTCAACGGCGTATCCACCTAGCTGTTCGAAACGGCTTTGAAGGTCTCCGTACTCGTCCAACAGGCGACCCTGATCTTCTCCCTCGCCGAGGCTGAGCTCTTCTCGTAATTCGACCAGGCGTTCCTCCAGGCTGATGATGTGAGATGCACCTTGTAGGGTGACCTCAAGTGCGGAACCGACCAATTCTTCTTCAAGGTCTTGAGGTAAATACCCGATTGATAGGTCCGATGGACGGTGCACACTCCCAGAGTCCGGGTCCTGTATTCCGAGCAGGATCTCAATCAAAGTTGTTTTGCCGACGCCGTTGCTTCCGACAAGCGCAATTCGACGCCCCGACGACAACTGAAGACTGACGTTTTCAAATAACTGTCTGGAGCCCTGCTCTTTACTCAGAGCTGTAGCGGTCAGCACATCAAGAGACGCTATCTAAGATCTAGGTCGTTGAGCGGTAGTCACGGCTTGACTTCTGAGGTGCCTGAACCAGAAGTGATGCCAACATCGCAACTGCAGGAACAAGAGCCAAGAAATAATTAAGAGTCACATAACTTCCCGTAGCCCGAAATCCCAATGCAATTATCAACGGGCCAATAGCAGAAGCTCCCACTCCGAAAGCAGTCGCTACCCCTCGAATGGCGCCAATGTTCTCAGTCCCGAACCACTTTGGATACAAGGCTGAAGCAAGCGCGCGTATTGAACCACCATTAACTCCAAGCAAAAGCGAATAGAACGCAGCACCCAGCCCTGGCTCCACCCAGGCATAACTCAAATGAGCACCCAGCAACGAGGCTTGACATGAAATCAACAAGAACTTCGCTGATGCGCGGTCAGTGAGCCAAGCCCAGAAGAAACCCGCTATGACTGTGCCTACCATTTGGGGAACAAACACTGCTGCTGCCTGAGCTGTAGTGAGTCCGGCTGCTTCCATGAGAGCAAAATGGTGAAAAGTGACTCCCGTAATCAAAGCTGAAGAGACAACCATGACGCCGGTCAACAACCAGAAGGCGTTTGTAGCAACCGCCTCCCTAACGGTGTAGTGAATTGTCGGCGCCGCAGCGTCATCGTCTAAACCAGCATGACCGTCAGGTCGTTGTCCGAGTGACTCAGGGCGATCTTCCATCCAACGCCAAGTTGCAGGAACTAAGACAACGAAAATACAAGCGGCGCTGATGACCCAAGCCCAACGCCAACCAAAACTCTCTATGAGCAATGTCAGCCCGAGAGGCCCCAAGGACATGAGACCAGCTGAGGCTGTCATCGAAAGACCGAAAGCCAATCCTCGTTTCTGGTCAAACCAGAGCGCAATGCTTGTCTGGCCCACCAAACTTAAAGCGCCTTGGCCCAACATTCGAATGCCTACAAACCCGATAATCAACATCCAGAAGTGACGCACCGTCCCCATGTACGCGACCGCAACAGAGAAAGTGCTCGCAATCAACATCATGGTTTTTCGGACACCCGTCCGATCTATCCACCGACCGATGGTCGGCATTGCCAGCGAACCGGAGATAGTGCCAATCAAGTAGGCAGTCGATAACGAGGTCGCACTTATGGCGAGGTCCTCAGTTAGGTGATCAGCAAAAGAGGAAACGCCGATTGTTTGACCGGGAAGAGTCAGCGAAATGGCCAAAGTTGAGAGACCAAGTAGACCCCAGCCCCGGAACGGCTCGACTTTGGTGGCCTGAACCACCTAATTAGCCGACCAGATTCAAAGTGACCGAACCAAGAGCTCCACCGTCGGTCATGACTTCTTGACCTGCCCCGGTTACATGTAGCCCTGTCGCCGCGCCGGTTGTCACGACACTGCCGGAGGGGAGAGTCAGACCCCGTTTGTTCAGATGGTTACACAACCAAGCCAAAGATTCGTAGGGGTCCCCCAGCACTTCAACTCCGGTTCCTACGGCAACCTCATCGCCGTTCACCAAGGTGCGAAGCTGGTGAGAAACCAAATCAGGAACCGCCTCAGGTTTCGACCCTGGCCCCAACACCAGACCAGCATGCAACGCACCATCAGCGACTAAGAGCGCAGGGTCAACCTCGAAATTCTCCTCGAACCTTGAACAAACCAGTTCAATTGCGACATGAACGGTTGAAACCATCTCGCGTGCCATCAACGCGTTCATAGCGGGGCCGTCTGGCCGAACCGTCAAGCCGATAGTGAACGCAAACTCAGATTCCAGACCTGGTTGATGATGAAAGGCAGACAGATTGACGCTATCTCCGGAATCGAAAATTGTTCGCTGGAAAACAGGTCCACAAATTGGGGTCTTCACCCCCAACTTCTCCTGACTAGCAGGACTAGTAGCACCGACTTTCCATCCAGCAGAAGGAGAATCGATGAGATCGCTTAATTGATCTTGCACATCGTAGGCAAGTGACGCTGACTCAGGAGTCTCGACTTCAGAGGATCGGAGAGTGTCCATGACCAAACGAGCGTGCGCTAAGGCAACAGGCAAAGGAAGACTCACCGACGTCAAGGTACCGCCCTTCGGTCCCAGATAGTTACTAACCGCCTCTCAACCTGTCTATCCGTCTCCGGTCACGTTTGGTGGGCCGGCCCGAACCACGCTCGCGTTTCGCTACTGGCGTCAACGAAGTTGTTGCCTTGTCTTTGTCAGGTAATGGGCTGTGATCAAGGTAGTAGTCCCCGGCAAGT
>SGYJ01000029.1 GCA_004214275.1 Acidimicrobiales bacterium
CATTCGGGCACAGTCAACCTTCGGGTGGGCACCACACCCCAGTTATCGAGGCAGTAATCAGCAGGACACGATGAGCGAAAACACCACGGCTTCAACTTCCCCCGGCGTGCCCGTGGAAGACCCGACACCTTTCGGCTGGTTGACGACCGCTGACCACAAACGAACTGGCCGCCTTTTTATTACCTGCTCCTTGCTGTTTCTTGTCTTAGGAGCCGTTTTTGACTTGCTTGTCAGGTTAGACCTGACATCAGCGACTGATTTTGTGAGCCTCGGTGCCGACAGTTTCGCTCAAGGCTTTGCTTTCTCTCGTGAGGCACTGACCCTGCTTTTCCTAATCCCCGCGTTTCTTGGTCTATCGATGTACATGGTGCCCTTGCAGATTGGTGCATCAAATCTGGCTTTCCCGAGAGCTGCGACCGCGTCTTTTTGGACGTGGCAAATATCAGCCATCGTGTTAATTGGTGCGTACCTGGGCAATGGGGGTCCCTACGGGGGATGGGCCAACGGAGTTGATCTACATCTATTGGCGTTGAGTGGACTTGTGGTCGCTCTACTCCTTGGTGCCATCAGTGTTGCAACAACAATCATGACCATGAGGTCCCCCGGCTTGTACATGGACGAAACCCCACCGTTCACATGGTCATCTTTGGTGTCAGCTTCAATGCTGATTGTGAGCCTGCCTGTCTTGCTTGGTCAGATTGCGATTCTCTACATAGATCACCGATATGGAAGAGTTTTCTTACTCGGGAACTACGGCATCTGGGAACGAATCGACTGGATTCATCGCACACCACAGCTATTCATTTATGTCGTCCCGGTTCTCGGCGTTGCGGCAGAAGTAGTTCTCGCTGCTGCGCGAAGGCGGGTATTCGAGCCCCTCGCCATGTATTTCACCATCGGACTGGTCGGCCTCTTTGGATTTGGAGCATGGACCAACTTCGCAATTACGGGAGAAGGGGCCGACATTATTGACGGATTCGAAGGTGTCGTCCTCGTCGCGCTATATGGCGGGGCACTTCTCGGCACAGTCGGACTTCTAGGTCTTTTAGGGCTGGCGGTAATCCAAAATCGTAAATTACCGAAACTCAGCACTTCGCTGGTAGCTGTTTTTGGCGCGGGGACACTAGTACTAGTAGGCGCATTTGTAGGCCTGCTCGGTGCGGCAGGCGATTGGTTAGAGATAGCTGGTCGAGGAAACGACGGGAATCCGCAACTTCGCATGACCACTTGGGTCACAGGTCAACAATCCGTGTTGATCTACGGTGCTGGGCTCCTCGGCCTTCTAGCCGCCCTTCATTGGTGGGCGCCCAAGATTTGGGGCCGCCAACTGAACGAATTACTTGGCCTCCTGAACTTCCTTGTTATCGGCGCGGGAGCCCTCCTTGCCTTTATTGGTCCCACACTTTCCGGTCTTCTGACAGAACAACCTGACTTCGTATACGCAGACCCATCAGCGACCGCCATCTATTCCGGTTGGGTTGATGACAGTGGCGCAGCGGGCCTAAGTTCCATCGGTGCTGCGGGAGTAGCGATTCTGATAGCTGGAGTCGCCTTGCTTCTACTCAATTTGTTCGTGTCTGTAGGTCTGAAAAAGGGTGCACAGGCAACAGATGATCCCTGGGGTGCTCAGTCTCCCGAATGGATGTTGCCTTCACCACCACCCATGGGCGAACCAGAAGAGTTACCAATGTTGACTTCTGGCACACCATTACTCGATTCTGCTGAGGCTGAGGCTGACGCTGAGGAAGTGCCGGTCTGATGTCAGATACCACCCCAACTTTGGCATCTGGGCAAGCTCAACGGCCACGAGCGCAGCTCGTAGCAACCGGGTTTGCGTGCGCAGCAACATCGATGATGATGGCCGGCGCCCTTGGCTTTTACATGGCGCGCCGCCATGCTTCAGGGCCCCACCCCGGCCATGATTGGCTTGACGGCTTAGCTGTGCCAAACCCCCAATTTGACTACGCGCTTTTGACCCTCGTGGCATCGATGGTCACCGCCCACTGGGCCCTGTGGGCGAGCAGACGTAGAGACACTGCGCACGCGTGGACAGCTATTGCCACGACACTTATTTTGGGGCTTGGGTTTATAAATATGGTCATGTACAGCCTCAATCGCATGGGATTAGAAATAGGTGCTGGTGAATATCAGAATCTTGCCTTTGCGACCACGGGCCTTGCTCTGGCGGTCGTTGTTATCGGACTCCTTTATCTGGGGTTAATGGGACTTCGGTCTCTCGGGGGCAGCGTCGGACAGCAGGGAAGTACGGCATTCGGAGCTGCAGTCTTCTTTTGGGATTTCGCAGCATTGGTATGGGCTGTGACCTGGTACACGGTCTACGTGGTGAAGTAGGAGACTCATGCTCGGAATAGCAAGTAGATACTTCGCCGGTCGCATAACCCTTGCCACAGCAGCAGCGGTAGCTCTTGGGCTTGTGACAGGTATGGACGGCAACGGCCACATTGTGATGTTTGGAACAATAGTTCTCGGCACGGCCGCCGCCGCCTTTGCGTTGCTTGCGGGGTTGGCGTTAACAATCGGAGATGGTGACTCAATAGATCGCGAACGAGTTCGTAGCCACCCCGCCACTCCCGCCTGGTGGCCGGTGATGGGGGCCATAGGGCTGGGCGTACTAATGGTTGGCGTTGTTGTTGATGGTTTTATCGCCATAATCGGCATCTCCGCCATGCTCGTATCGGCAGTTGAATGGACCTTCAGTGCATGGTCGGAACATTTGTCTACAGACCAAGAAGCAAATGCTGTAGAACGCAAACGGATTCTGGCACCTTTTGAAATTCCGCTGTATGGAGCGCTTTCGATAGCTCTTCCAGTGGTACTGATATCCCGAATTTTGTTGACCTCCAGCAAAAACGGAGCGAGCTGGTTCGCCATGATCGCGTCGAGCGTGATTTTGGCTTTCGCCTTTCTTTTGTATGCCAAGCCGAATATCCGCACGGCTATCGTGGCCTCGGTCCTTGTATTGGGAGGGTTAGCTCTTATCGTCGGAGGAATAGCCGCAACAGCACGAGGTGAGAGAGAATTCCACCACCACGACCATGACAAAGAACACGGCGACGATAATCACGTAGAAGGCGATGCAGAACACTCAGCTCCAGCGCTTGACGCCCCGGTGGTGATCAAATGAACGCGAGAATCAACAAATCAACCAACAGCACAACCAGAGCGGGGAGAACGCGGCATTCACTAATAGGCCAATTAACTCGTCTTAGCGGACTCCTCCTAACTGCCGCTGCCCTTGCTTCGTGTGCGACTGGACGAATAGACCCGACTGACCCAGTCGGTGAAAATGCCAAACAAATCGACGGCATAATGCGGATGTCTGGTTATTTGGCCACCGCCGTCGGCATTTTTGTTGCAGTTGCCGTGGTGCTTGTCATTGTCAAGTTCCGAGAGCGGCCCGGTGATGACCCCGACGAACTTCCAGAACAGATACACGGCAATAAGAAAGCGGAATTGACCTGGACCTTGATTCCGGTGGTGATGCTGGTTTTCCTTGCCGTGGTGACCATCCCTGGGGTCTTTGACCTCAGCAGTAAAGGCGATGGACCGACAATAAAGGTTGAAGGACAACAATGGTGGTGGCAGTTCAGTTACGACGTAGACCAAGACGGGACTGACGACATCGTCACTGCTAACGAGATTGTCATTCCGGTCGGCGAAGAAGTAAATCTAGAAATTCAATCAAATGACGTGATTCACTCATTTTGGATACCTCAACTAAACGGCAAAAAAGATGCTGTCCCAGGGCGAGTTCATCACTGGAGGATTAGTTCACCAGTACCAGGTATTTTCTACGGTGAATGCACAGAGTTTTGTGGCTTAAGCCACGCCAACATGCAAATGCGGGCAGTGGTGCTTACTGATGAGGATTACAACAACTGGGTGCAGGAGCAACTGGTGTCGGCAACGACACCGACGGCCTCGGCGGCGAAACGAGGCTACGACTTGTTTGGCCGGCACTGCGTCAGTTGCCACGTCGTCAATGGTTTGTATGAGTCCGCGGCCGGGGGAAATGCGAACTTAACGTCAGGATATGCCCCCAACCTGACCCACTTGATGACTCGAACTTCGTTCGCTGGAGCACTCTTTGAACTCTATAAAGACGACGGCTCTGTAAATGTTGCAGACCTCAAAGAATGGATTCGCAATGCACCTGGACAGAAACCCGCTCGCCCAGAAAATCGCCAGGGCATGATTTCTTTCGCCGAGACTCTTTCAGACAGCGAGCTCGACGATCTTGTTACCTATCTAATGACCCTCGGTGGACCCCCACCGTTAATGCCAAGTTGACCCGCCCGCAGCGGCTTTCAGGAGATCGATCCCTATGGCCATAACCGAGGAACGCCCAGAAATCCTCGAACTTGAATCTGGAGATACCAGCTTTTCGACAGGTGCCTTTGCGCGCCCGACTAATGCCAGTGGATGGCGGGCATGGTTCTTCACCGTCGATCATAAGAAAATCGGCATTATGTACGGCGCCGTCGCCATGTTCTGGTTTCTTTGGGGTGGCATAGAAGCTCTGCTGATACGAGCACAGCTGTTCACACCGAACGGCACTGTTCTTACGGCCGAGCAATACAACCAAATTTTCACGATGCATGGGACCACGATGGTGTTCCTCGTGATTATGCCGCTCGCAGCTGCTTTCGCTAACTACATAGTGCCATTACAAATTGGTGCTCGAGATGTTGCCTTCCCACGGATGAATGCTTTAGGGCTGTGGCTCTTCGTATTTGGCGGTATTTTCCTGAATCTGAGTTGGTTTCTTGGTGGCGGCCCCGATGGTGGCTGGTTTGCATACGCCCCCAACACCGGCGTTACTTTCAGCCCGGGTGCAGGCATGGACTTTTATGCCCTAGGACTGCAGATTGCAGGAATAGCGTCGCTGGTCGGAGCGATCAACCTGATCGTCACCGTCTTAAATATGCGTGCTCCAGGTATGACGATGTTGCGCATGCCTGTGTTCACTTGGATGATCTTGGTAGTCCAGTTTCTCCTTTTGTTTGCTCTACCGGTTATCACGGTCGCCCTCATTCTGCTCAGCTTCGACCGGACCTTTGACGCGAATTTCTTTAATGTAGCGATGGGCGCTGATCCCCTTCTTTGGCAGCACCTCTTCTGGATCTTTGGTCACCCCGAGGTGTATATCCTCATACTCCCCTCGTTCGGCATCGTTTCGGAGACCTTGCCGGTGTTTTCGCGAAAGCCACTATTTGGCTACTCAGTCATCGTGATATCAGGAGCCGCTATTGGCTTCATGGGTTGGGGTGTTTGGGCGCATCATATGTTTGTCTCTGGTCTTGGTCCGGTCGGTGTGGCCGCGTTCTCTGCTACCACCATGTTCATTGCAGTCCCAACGGGTGTAAAAATTCTGAACTGGATTGCAACGATGTGGGGCGGCAACCTCAGATTTACAGTGCCGATGATGTTCTCAATCTCCCTGGTTTCGATGTTCACCATCGGCGGCCTTTCAGGAGTCATGCACTCGGTTGCCCCCGCGGACACCCAGCAAACCGACACTTACTTCATCGTCGCTCATTTTCATTATGTGCTCTTTGGTGGTGCTCTTATGGGGCTGTTCGCTGGGATGTACTACTGGTGGCCTAAAGCGTTTGGTTACAGACTGAGCGAATCTCTAGGAAAGTGGCACTTTTGGATCTTGCTGGTGGGCTTCAACATGACCTTTGGCCCGATGCACATAGTCGGCCTTCAAGGGATGGCTCGTCGCCACAGCAGATACGGTCCCGAAGACGGCTTCGACTTTTGGAACGCCGTCGTTTCTATCGGAGCTTTCGTAATTCTGATCGGAATGATCGTTTTCGCCGTCAATATCGTTCGTTCCTGGCTTGGCTATAAGGCCGGAACCGTTCCGCAGGAGCCAGCGGATCCCTGGGATGCCCGAACCCTTGAGTGGGCGATCCCTAGCCCTACTCCAGAACACAACTTCGACTACGTGCCAGTCGTCACCGATATTGATGACTTTTGGCATAAGAAGTACCAACCAGATGAGAATGGCAAGCTCCGTAAAGTAGCGGATGGAAACGAGATAGCTCAGAAAGGTGATCAACATCCCCACCTGCCCTCACCTTCCTATTGGCCGATTGTTCTAGCTGCAGGGCTGCCGTTGATTGCGTTGGGATTGATTTACAATCTGTGGGTCTCCGGCATAGGACTTGTGCTTCTCCTGGGGGCCATGTTCGGATGGAGTCTCGAACCCGCCACTGACCCCAATGCTGGTCATGATGATCATGGAGATGATCATGGTCCAGACGCCAACACTCCAGATGGAGATGAAGGTGGCGATGCTGAAGTAGCTGAGGAGGCTCCCGTTGGCTGACATCGACGAAATTGACACCTCCAATTTGGCTTATGGTCGAACCGAATGGGATGACCATCACCATCTGCCGACCAATACGGGTCTGACCAATGAGAAAGTCACCATGTGGGCTTTCCTGGGGTCCGACTGTTTGCTCTTTGGCGCTCTGATCTCAACTTATCTGCTACTGCGAAATCGCGTTGGGCCTGCTACCAGTGGTCCGACGGCCGCAGATCTGTTCGACATCCCGTTCACTTCGGTGAGTTCATTTGTGCTTCTGATGAGCTCGTTAACCATGGTGCTGGCCGTCACTTCCATCCAGCGAGCAGAAATGGATCGCTGCAAGTTGTGGCTGCTTACCACTGCGGCCCTTGGCTCTATTTTCATTGCCGGCCAAGTGTACGAATTCACCAGTTTCTATCGCGAGGGTTTGGGCTTTACCACCAACATCTCGTCCTCAGCTTTCTACACTCTTACCGGTTTTCATGGGGTGCATGTCTCGCTTGGGATTGTGATGCTCGTGACTATGTGGGTTCTTGTTTCGGGAGGGCAGATAGGTCCCGAGCGCGCAGAAACTATTGAGATAATTGGCTTGTACTGGCACTTCGTTGACATCGTGTGGATTGTTATCTTCGCGGTCGTCTACCTGATTCCTTAGGACAAATGGTCATATGAATACAGCTGCTGTTTCAGAAGAAGAGACACACCAGGAACATCATGACCACGGATTGAGTGATGTCGGCTATATCAAAGTTGCTTTGCTTCTTGCCGTACTCACGGCGGTTGAGGTCGCCACATATTTCTGGGACTTCGGTGTGTTGGAAGTCCCATCATTGTTGATCCTTATGGTGGTCAAGTTTCAAATAGTTGTTTCCTACTTCATGCACCTCAAGTTCGACAGCAAGGTGTTTAGCTACCTGTTCATCACTGGCGTCATTCTTGCAATGTTGGTTTTTGCCGCAATGGGAACGTCCATGGCCTTTTGGCAAAATCCCTCCGGATGCGATATCAGCGACTTCTGTTAGGTGATCTGACGGCTCCTAGCCAATATCGGATCTCCGCAGAGGCATATACCCGATACCTTCAACTGTTGTGATTGACCTTCGACGTCTACGAGAAGAATCCGCCTATAGAACCGGAGCGGAAAAAAAAGGTGCAGAGACATCACTTATCGACGCGACTTTGGAGGCAGATGAACGCCGACGAACTGCGATGCATGATGCTGAAGAAGCTCGAGCCGCTCAGAATGCAGCCTCGAAAGAAATTGGTCAAGCTGAACCGAGTGACCGGGAATCAAAAATAGCTGAAGCAAGCAGGCTGAAGGCCGAACTCGAAAAGCTTGAGGAAGTAGAAGCTGCGGCCGTCGAAGAAATGCGAGAGTTAGCTCTTCAGATTCCCAACCCAGCGCACGAATCGGTCCCTGTCGGAGGTGAAGATGATTTCATCACTGAGAAGGAGGTAGGGGAGCAGACACCACCGAGATTGCATGACCACGCGGAACTAGGTGAACTGCTTGGGCTAGTTGATAGCGAAAGGGCTGGCAGGAATAGTGGAAGCAGGTTCGCTTACCTGATGGGTCCCGCTGTACGGCTTGAATTTGCACTCGTTCAATTTGCTTTCGACATCCTCGAAGAGCACAGCTTTGTGCCAGTAGTTCCTCCCGTATTAGTGCGTGAAGAGATGATGGTCGACGCTGGATTTTTCCCCACCGACAGGCACCAGGTCTATGAAATAGCTGGTGATGACCTTTTTCTTATAGGGACTTCTGAAGTAGCGCTGGCAGGCCTACACAGAGGTGAACGCCTTGAAAGAGATTCCCTGCCGGTCCGCTACGCCGGGTTTTCTTCATGTTTTCGACGAGAAGCAGGAACTTACGGCAAAGACACAAGAGGTATCTTCCGCGTCCACCAATTCGACAAAGTAGAAATGTTTTCGTTCTGCGACCCTGAGGTGAGTTGGGACGAACTTGAAATCCTTCGCTCTATTCAAGAACAGATTGTGTCTTCTCTCGAATTGCCGTACAGAGTTATCAACGTCGCCTCAGGAGACCTAGGTGCAGCCGCAGCAAAGAAATACGACCTTGAAGTATGGCTGCCGTCGGAAGGTACGTACCGCGAAGTCACATCATGTTCAAACTACACCGACTACTCCGCGCGACGAATGGGCAGTCGCTATAAAGACGACCAAGGAACAGGGTTACTGCACACATTGAATGGGACAGCGTGCGCGATTTCTAGAACGCTCGTGTTTCTTATGGAAAATAGGCAACAGAGCGATGGATCTATAACAGTTCCCGATGCGCTCCGTCCCTATGTTGGTTTCGAGTCGATACCCGGCCCTAAATAGTCACAAACACCACTGAACGCCAACCCAAGCAGCACCTACCCCCGCGACGAGGGTGCCTCCAAGATAAATAGTCGCTCGGAATCGTGAGATCGAGCTAAGGCTGTGGACTTCTCGCGCCACTCCTGAGATCGTCGTCATCGCCCCGACACCAGCTGTGCCAACCACTGTGGGCAGCAAACCATCGAGACCCGACATAAGACCGAGTCCGAAAGCGCCAACTAAATTAAGGATCAGTGTCCCTAACCTCCCCCACTGAGCGGTAGCTCTCCAGCGGAGTACAGCGCCAAGACCTGCGAAGCCAGCAAACAAGACAATGATCATCTTGCGTTCCCGAATAAACGACCGAGATCAAAGCTAACCCCACAACCGACCAGCGTCGCCATCCCCCAGAGAACCACAAATGTCCATCGTTGTTCTTCCAGTCCGACGCCGAGCAATACTGCCAGGCCTGCAAAACTTGTTAATGATCCACATAAGCCAGCTGTTAACCAAGCTTGGTCCCAACGTGACTGACGCGAACTTGACGCCCACCCGATGAGAGCACACCCGATGATGTTTGCTAGCAATAGGCCACATGAATCACCGATCAAGGAACCAAAGGCCCAACGAGAACCCGCTCCTACAATCGCAGCGGCCACTACGGCAGCTATAGATCGTGTTGCCATGGCATAGTGCCTAGTAGAGAAGCGGAGTTCAAGCGGTGATGCCGGAACCAAACTCATTAAAACAGATCCGAGAGCTCTTGATGAGCGAGGGACTACTGGAATCGGACGTGCCCGATGACCCCATGGATCTTCTGAATTCTTGGATCAGCTATGCGCAAGAACTTAAGTTCCATAACGCGAATGCGATGACGGTATCAACCGTCAATCAACAGATGGAACCCTCGTCGCGCAACGTCTTGATTCGGGGCCAAATCGATGGCGGCCTTGTCTTTTACACGAATTATGAGAGTGCAAAAGCTGCGGACCTAGAAAACAACAACAAAGCGGCGGCCCTTATTGGCTGGCTGGAATTGGAGCGCCAAATAAGGGTCAGTGGCCATATTGAAAAAACAAGTGCCGAAGTAAGCGATGAATATTTTTCCGCGCGGGAACGCGGATCACAAATCTCGGCGGTCATCTCCAAACAGAGCCGACTAGTGAGCGACCGAGATGAGCTAGTGGGAGCGTGGAACCAATTAGATCTAGAACTAGGCGACGAGCCCCCGGACCGTCCCAGCTACTGGGGTGGTTACATTCTTTTCGCAAATGCAATCGAATTCTGGCAAGGACGGCCTCACCGTCTACACGACCGGCTTCGGTATGAACGAATTGAAACTGGTTGGAGTATGAGCAGATTGGCCCCTTGAGACCTATGGCTTTTCATAGCGGTCCACCCAATCCTGCGCAGCAGTTGCTAATCCGTCTATTAAGGCTTCGTGGTGAGGTACGCGCCCAGGCCCCTTGAAGCCCGTCCACATTGGGCTCTTGCCGCGAATACGAGGGGGGAGCTCTACTTGTACACCACCGCCACGAGGAAGGTTTACGGGATTTTTTGGATGTTGACCGCGTAGCCCAACCGGTATGGAAGAAATATCGTGAAGTATCTCGTAATGCGGCAATTGGGCGATCAAGCGGCACGCAACGAATTCAGCCAAATCTCGATTTCGCCCGCCCAGCAGAACGGAGCGAAGCAAGTCGGGCCGGCCGAAGCCGTGAATTGCTACAACCACGTCAACATGGTTGATAAACAGCCCTAGATTTTTTGACTCAGCAGGATTCACAAGTCGAGAAGGAATGTGCCATTGGTCATTAGGCCCTTGCAACACGCCGTAGTAAGAAGCCCCGGATCGTTGCGCCGCGGTGCTTGCAATGTCGTCGGTAACTTCCTCCAGCCATCCCCCGTGGAAGGCCATGAAGCCGAAACGTGAGCCTAGGTGCAGTACCTCACTTACCCCCGGTTGAGAAAGTAGAGCTTCGAACGGCCGGTCTTCGTCCAAGAGATCATGATGCCCAAGATGTAATGCCACTACTTGGCCCCCTCAGCTGTTCTGTCTGATGAAGTTGGGTTTGATTGCAGCAACCACACCAGCAATCCGAGCGCGACAACCACACTCAGTAAGACCCCGGTCCTGACGCCCCCAACGTCGCTGACTGCGTTACTCAGATTTGAACTCCACCCCTCAACCAACGCAATAAACGAATTGGACGGACTGCCTGTCCGTTCGAGTACCCAATAGATCACTAGGTAAGCCCCAGCTACCACCATCAGAACCCCGGCACCTCGGTCTACGTAACGAACTAAGGCTCGGAGCTTTTCAAGGAAAGTAGAGCGAGCAAGAGCCAAACTAACGGTGAGAGCCAACAGAGTTACCGACATACCGCCTGCGTAAAAAAGGAAAGATGTCAGACCTGACCTAAATCCAGTCACCGAAGTCGAAACAACGACAATAAAAGTTGGTAGTCCGCAGGAGATAGATGCCACCGCATAAGAGACACCGAAGGCCACCAGACTGCGAAGATCTTTCTTGCTAGTCCCAGCCTCAAATCTTGGTATAGCAATATCTATTCGCCTGCCTGCGGTTACGAAGCAGCCAAGAATGACGAGTGTCAGCCCGACGCAAATCGCTACCCAAGGAACGACTTCTCGGATAGCTGTGAAACCAAAAGAAATTAATAATCCGGCGGTTCCAAAGACAATCAAGAAACCTGACGAAACGACCATCCCGGTAGCTAAAGCTCTCGTAATGCTCGTCCCAATGTTTGGGCTTGAATTTGCTTCTATCCCCAAGAAGTACGAAATATAGGCGGGCAGCATGGCGAAACCACAAGGGTTAATCGTTGCGACTATTCCCGCTGTAAAAGCGAAGGCCAAATTTACGTCACTCATCGCTAAACAACTCTTCTACCCAGACAACGAGACCAGAGTAATCAAGTACTCCGCTGTGGCTCTCAAGAAGGTGACCCTCTTCCGAAATAAAAACGGTGGTGGGCATAGCGAACCCTCCAAGCTCCGCGAGGAGATCATGTTCGTCCAGACCAACCGAATAGGTGATACCCGTCGACTCAACGATTTCTCTCGCGGGTCGGACCCCTTCGACGGCTAGGCCCAAGATATTCAGTTGGTCGCCGTGACTCACATGAAGTCTTTCGAAATCCGGCATCTCTTTGACGCAGGGAGTGCACCAGGAGGCGAAGAAGTTAACAATCAGAGGGCGGCCCGCAAATACAGAAAGGGATCTGTCCTCTCCATCAAAGGTAGAAAATTCAAGAAAGTACAGAGCTTCACTCGTCTCACTAGGGAAATCGTGAAGATTTGAGTCTGCGTTATCTGAGCGGCCGCCCCCGCCCGACAGCAAGAAAATTGATGCGCCCACCAAGTAGAGACACAAGAAACCGATTAGTGGTCGTCTCCAAGAAGGGGGCATTTTGCTCTCGAGCGTCGGATTGGGGGAGTTCTAAGGGTCACGGTACCCGTTGAAGACGTCAGAGCCCCCGGGTAGTTAACCCGGGGGCTCCTCGACCGGACCGGTTCTTGCGAATTGCTGTTGGGCGGCCATTTCGGAGGCCCTCAGCGGTTACGCGCCGGTGGTCAGTCAGAGGAGAAGCTGGGGTAACACCTCCTCTATCGGCTAAGCAGGAATCAGTTCGGGCGGGACCGGAACTTCGTCAATCGCAACAACTGGACGAGCTTCTTTGGGAGGACGTCCTCGACCGCGTTTTCCGACCATGACTCGCCCGTTCTCGATCAATTCGCCACCCCAGATACCCCACAACTCCTTGCGGTTCAGGGCGGCATCGAGGCATTCAGTGGAGACAGAACACTTGGCGCACATTGCCTTTGCCCGCGCTTGATGATTGGTGTTGTCCGAAAAGAACAAATGGGTCAAGGTTCCGTTGTTGTCGTTGCATCGACCAGCAACATTCCATTCGTCTTCAGTTTCAATGAGGAGCTCAAGCATTGGATTCTCCGTTGTTCTTTCTCTTGACTAAATAGGGACTTTTGTTTGGGGGATAAAAGCATTAAGGCCGCCGGTAAACCGGCGGCCTTTCAGTGGATTCTTTGATGTGCTGTTGCAGCTACATCTGCTCCTCCGAAGGCCGCCATGCCTGATGCTTAATTCCGGTGAAATAAGTAGCCGGACGCATCGAAGCAAAGCCGTTATTGAATTTTGTCGACACGCGTGAGTTGGACGCGGCGGAATGACAAAGCGCGCGCCTCACTGTGCTCTGAGCACAGGGCCAACTTGGTGATACATAACTACGCATGATCTTCAAACAATTCTTGCCTAGAGGATTAACTAAATAAAGGCCATCACAAATGCCAGGGCCGGGTCAAGCGAATAAAAACGACCAAACCTTAACAATGCAAATCAGAAGGGTAGCTTGCCTGAGGGACGCTTCCACTTATGACGAATCGTCCGGCTACAAAGCACTACCTGAAGGCATATTCCAAGACCCCATCAGAGGCGCGGGTCGCATCATTTTCGCCGACCTGCCTCAAGTGTTCGAGATGGGCAAATGTTTCTGACTCAGCCATTGGACCCCAGGAACGCTGCTGGAACAGCTCCTTCATGTACTTCTGAACGGAAGCTCGGCCTAACTTGTCAGACGCCTCCCGAAGTAAGTCGAGACGCTCCTGATGGTGACGTTGGATGTCTTCTACACGTTGGGAAAGGTTTGTAAATGGTTGACCGTGCGCGGGTAAACCCAATTTGACACCATCGAAGGCCGCTACGCGGTCGAGACTGACGAAAAAATCCTTCAACGGGTCAGCCGCCGGCCCGAAACCAGAGATGTGTGGTGTGATGGTTGGTAGAACATGGTCTCCGCAGAGCATTAGGCCCGCCTCGGGGTCGTACAGGCATAGATGGTCAGTGGTATGTCCAGGAGTATGGACAGCCACAAACTCGCGCCTGGCGAGGTTAATACGGTCCGCATCCTCAATCCGTTTTGTTGGTTTTGGAGTTGAGAACCAAGCCCCACCCCAACCTTTTCTCATCATTGAATAACCGAGTTGACGATGCCATGGCATCTTGTAGCGCTCGCCGCCCCAAGGGGTAGGCCCGCTTGGTCCGGTCTCAAGTCCAGCGAAAAGGGGATCATCGCGAAGTTGAGCATTATCGTCAGCAGACGAAACATTTTGAAGCGGTTCGTCATCTTCTTCATCTAAATTCCACCACATTCGAAAATTCTTATGCGTGATGACTTCGCAGCCGTATTTCTCGTGAAAGTGTCCTGCGGCACCGAAATGATCCGGATGGCTGTGAGTAATGACTATTGAATGGACCCGCTCGGGAGGGACCTCCGCCTGTCGAAGACCCCTCATGAGAGCTTTCCAGTTGGCAGGGCCCGGTAAACCTGGATCAACAAGCGCGGCGCCGCGCTCGTCATCAAGTATGTAGCAGTTGACGTGCCCTAAGCCCGGCATAGACATCGGCAATTGAAGCCGTCGAACGTTTGGAGCTAATTCAATTATTGCATCGTCAGGGGGACGTTGTTCCTCACGCATTGGGCGTTCCATTAGAGAGATCTTACCGGCTTATCTAATTTGAATTCGATTTCTCGCTGAGGTTAAAAAGATGTTCTCGGTAATGCCGCAACTCGGCGATACTTTCCCGAATATCGTCAAGAGCCCTGTGAGAGGTCTCTTTCTTTGGCACCGCCTTTAGGACTGCAGGATTCCACCGGCGTGCAAGTTCCTTTGCTGTTGACACATCAATGGACCTGTAATGCAAAAAGTTTTCAATGTCAGGCATATAGGCATCTAAAAATCTTCGGTCCGTTCCAATCGAATTCCCACATAACGGCACAGATCTAGGTTTCTCCACATGCTCCATGATGAAATCGAGTGTTTCTTGAGAAGCCTCTTTCAAACTTGTAGATGACATACGTATCTGTTCTAGAAGCCCCGATTTTGTATGCATCTCTCTCACAAATTCGTCCATTTCTGCCAGCTCGGATTCATCTGCATGGATAACTAAATCTGGTCCCTCAGCCACGGTTTCCAAATGGTCATCGGTGATGATGGTCGCAATTTCGACAATGACGTGACGCGCAGGCTCTAGTCCAGTCATTTCAAGGTCCATCCAAACAAGCATGCGATCATGCTAGGCCGACTACGGCCCCCATATGGGGTGCCTGCAGCTCGGTCCAACTATGCCTAAAGTCAAGGTGTGCTTGTTATTCCAGTTCAACGTCTCAATTCTGATCTCCCATTACCGAATTATGCGAAACCAGGTGACGCCGGTGCAGACCTCATAGCTAATGAAGAGGTAACTCTCGCCCCTGGGGGAGGACGAGCTTTAATAGGCACAGGTATCGCCGTTGCCATTCCGCGCGGCTATGCAGGTTTTGTTCAGCCACGTAGCGGGTTAGCTCTGCGCCATGGAATTACGTGTCTTAACACCCCGGGATTGATCGATAGCGGGTATCGAGACGAGCTTAAAGTTCTATTAGTTAATACCGACCCAAGTGAGCCGTATGAAGTTCATCGAGGGGATCGAATTGCCCAATTGGTGATCCAAAAAGTTGAAGAGGTTGCCTGGGAGGAGTCAGATGAACTTGATGACACCGAAAGAGGTTTAGGAGGATTTGGCCACTCGGGGCGTTGAATCTCATCGAGGTTGTCCCACCCCTTTGTGAAGCTAGGGCTATGGAGACGCCCACGTTATTCGAGCAAGACAGACCGATAGAGAACGCGGTCAGCGATCTAAGTCGACTTAAAGTCCAAACTCGGATTCGTGAAATGAATGACGAACGTATGAGTCGACAAAGCCATAGAGAAACCTCAGCTCGACGTCATGCCGCAATTGCTCGGTTACGTCGCCGGCGACATGAAGCTGACGAAGTTGACCATGAATATTGGTTGAGGCGTCGCAACAACATCCGTCTCGTGCAGTGACCAGCTGACACCGTAAGGTTGAAGCCATATGACACCAGCGATCCGTATTGCGGAAGCTGCCGAAATTACAATTGGTATTCACCACTACGAACACGACCCAAGCAACCAGCAGTATGGACTTGAGGCTGCTGAAGCATTAGGCGTGCCAGTGGACTCCGTGTTCAAGACCCTCGTCATTGACCTAGGCGATTCACACGAAAATCACTCAGCCATAGCCGTCATACCGGTTTCCAAGACCCTCAATCTCAAAGCAGCGGCTATGGCTTTAGGTCGTAAGAACGCAACAATGACACAACCAAAGAAGGCAGAACGCATAACCGGGTATGTGAGAGGCGGCATTAGCCCATTGGGAACCAGAACCGCTCTCGACACGGTCATAGACCTTTCGTCGTCAAAGATTGGACGCCTCTACTGCAGTGGTGGCAAGCGCGGTCTTGATATCTCTATCGAGCTTGAAGATCTACTCCAATTAACCAATGCCAAACTGGCACCTATAGCGAAATAAATGTAGGCCGCCCGGGTCTCGAACCCGGCACCTTGGGATTAAAAGTCCCCTGCTCTACCCGATGAGCTAGCGGCCCACCATCATCGTACCGGCGGTCTCGCGCAAGGTCATCAGTCATTAACAGTCATTTCTCATTCGTGGTAAGAAACTTCAACGAAGATTGTTTGATCAATTGGCAGAAGAACCCGAAAGACCGCCAATGGGATTAAAGAACGCTTTGCCCCTCGTGGCCTAGCTCCACTGATTCAACCAACGGACGTTGTTGCATCCCACTAGCACGCAGCCTCCCCGGCATATACCCGAGATCAAGTGGTTCAACCTTGCACTTCGGACAGAGACACGGTGGGTGCATCAACGGGTTGGGTGGTGTTTCCCATTCATTTTCAAGCGCCGTGCACTGAATCTCATCCACAAGTAACAATTCTACGGCAGTTCGGCTGTTCTTCATAAGGCAAGGTCAGGCCCTGAGCCAAGCAACCCACGAGAATCCTAAGAACACGCGAGATATGGTACGAAACACAACCTGGGGGGAGTGTTGGAACACATAACGGTTTATACGGCGTCACACATCCACACCATGGATCCCGGCCGCCCCGACGCGTCAGCAGTAGCAGTCTCAGATGGACGAATAGTTTCTGTTGGGTCGATCGAATCGATGGAGCCTTGGTTGAGACGCTATCCCTACTCAATCGATGACCGATATAGCGACAAAATTGTGATGCCCGGCTTCATTGACCCTCACACCCAC
This sequence comes from Acidimicrobiales bacterium, assembly GCA_004214275.1. Classification (GTDB taxonomy): domain Bacteria; phylum Actinomycetota; class Acidimicrobiia; order Acidimicrobiales; family Poriferisodalaceae; genus MedAcidi-G3. The sequence continues at coordinate 16,822 of SGYJ01000029.1, forward strand.
CTCAGATTGAGTGGCACCTATATGGGTTTGGAATACGTGGGCCCGATTGAATCAGCAGCCCCTGGAGGTATAAGGAAGGGCCTCCCGAGCCGAGATGCTGTCCTCAATCAACTTCGAGCGTTGGCAGCAGAACAAACAGACCCGACCACCCCAATAACAGCTTGGGGATACGACCCTGCAAGCCAATCCGGGCATTTAGATCGAGACATGCTGGATCAAATCAGCGACTCAATCCCCATCTGGGTGATCGCCTACGCACCACACATTGTTTACGTCAATACCCCAATGCTGGAGATGATCGGAGTCAATGATGACTCAGTTGGTCACGGGATAGGCAGATACCCCGATGGGCGCCTCAACGGGTGGTTCGTAGAAACAGAAGCAACAGCACTCGCCACCCGACCCGTATCGAAACTCATATACGGCCCCAATGCCGGGCGAACAGCGATCGACCGGATGGGGGCCGTCGCCAAAGCAGCTGGGATTACTACCACAGCGGACCTAATCTGGGGCCTCGCAGATGGATTCGAACCTGAATGGGATGACCACGCCACAGCAATAGCTGAAGGGACGTTTCCACTGCGCATCTTCATGATTCCTTTCGAACCAAAGCTCGTTAGGGAATATGGCAGTGAGATGCTCAACTTTCTTGAAACAAAAAGAGCGGAGGGTGACGATCGACTCAACACGCACGGAATCAAATACGTAAATGACGGGTCATACCCATCAATGACGCTTGTAATGAACGAACCTGGGTACCTCGACGATGACAACGCGCACAAAGGCGAAGTCCCGTGGGAAGACATGGTTGAGCGGATGCTTCCATTCTGGAAAGCGGGAATTCAGATCCATTCGCATGCAAATGGTGACCGTACCCTGGATATGACCCTTGACACGCTCGAAGCACTGCAGCGGATACACCCCAGGTTTGATCACCGATTCACGGTCGAGCATTACTGCATCTCGTCTCCCGCCCAGGCTCGACGATTGTCAGCGCTCGGGGGCCAAGCCTCTGTAAATATTTATTTCGTTCATTTCCGCGCACAACTCCATAGCGATCACGGATTCGGCCCCGACCGAAGTGAAGCAACGGCGCGGTTAGGTTCCTTAGAACGCGCCGGGGCGCCTTTCGCGCTGCACAGCGATTTCAACCTGGTTGTAACTCCCTTGTCTCCTCTTCTGGCGGCATGGTGCGCAGTAAACCGGATAGGTGCCGATGGAGAAACAGTCCTTGCACCCGGCGAAAGAATCTCAGTTGACAGGGCCTTGCGTGCAATCACCATTGATGCGGCATACATACTGAACCGAGATGACCGACTCGGGTCTATTGAGGTTGGCAAGCACGCCGACTTCACTGTTCTGGCAGATGACCCCTATGCGGTGGATCCACGAAACCTCAAAGATATTGAGGTCTGCGACACAGTGCTTGCTGGTGAATCAACCAACTGAGATATCTTCTGGCGAAGTGGACGCTGCATGGAGCAGCGTTGTTTCGACTTTGCATGGGGCGCGAGAACGCACTCAGAAAAACGACACTACGTCCACTGAACTAGATGTGACACTGCTTACGGGCTTCCTGGGCAGCGGCAAAACCACAGTTCTTCGCCACATACTCGAAAATCCGGAAGGTTTGAGAATTGCCGTTGTGGTCAACGATGTAGGCGCTGTTGAAGTTGACGCACATTTAATAAAGGACGCGAGTCTCCAACAAATCTCACTATCCAATGGCTGCGTGTGTTGTGTGCTCGGAGACGACCTGGTGAATCAGCTTGAACATTTGGCAACCGTGGGTAGCTATGACGCGGTTGTAATTGAGGCCAGCGGCATCGCAGACCCGATTGCGATCGGTCAGATAGTACAAGGCGCCAACAACTGTCGTTTAGATGGCATTGTTGCTGTGGCCGACGCCAGTTCTGTCGATACTCAACTCGCTGATCAACGAATTGCTGCATTGGTCGTTCGTCAGCTGCAAGCTGCTCATCTCGTCATCCTGTCTAAAGGTGACCTTGTCACAGAGCCAGAACGACAAGTTGCCTTAAAACTCATTGCCGAGGTAGCTCCAGGGGGAAGAATCATTCAGGCTAACGATGGTGCGATTGACCTTGGCTTGGTAGTTGGCGCGGCCGTAAATGGTGTTTCTATGGCCAGCCGCGAAGGCAAGGGTGGCTTAGCTGTTGTTTCCCTTGTCGTGGAACCTGCAGGCCCTTGGCAGCCAATGGAACTTGGGAAATTCTTTGACCAGTCGACTCACGGACTACTGCGAGCAAAAGGATGGTTCGAGGACTTCGAGGGGAACCTTTTCCAACTACAGGTAGTCGGAAGACGTTGGGAAATTAAGCGATGGTTAGGAGAGGCGCCGAAAGCGTTAGTGCTGATAGGACTCAACCGTGATGATGTCACCACAACCAAAGCCCAATTGCAGTGCATAGGTCAGAGCTAGACCTTCATCGCTCGGAGCCTAGGTGCTCAGAATTACCTTCTAGTTCACCGATTCAACTTGAAGCCGAATCTAAACTGACGGTGTGGATAACGACCGAGATTCTGCCGTCGAGCCAAGCGCACCCTTAACAGAAGGGGAACTCGACGGGTATGAGATTGAGTTCTCGAAGGTTGAGTCAACGTTGCGGGCATTAGCTGACGGAACAGATCCCGCGACGGCTGCGTCATGGGTCAGCGAAACATAAATTCGCGAGTGAGAGGCGCTCTATTCCAAGTCATGGTCTGGAGTCTGCACAGAAAAATCAGCAACGCTGCCTGGAGTTAGTTCATCTCGCAACTCGTACCACCTACCGGAAAGATGGTTTGTGATTGCCGCTTGCGGGGCATTAGTGACTCGATCCAACGCGCGGATTAAACCGGCATGACCGACTAACAAAACACGTTTGTTATTTTGTGCCAAACGCACCAAGCCGGGCATCACCCTGCTGATTATTGAATCATCGGGTTCGTAACCCTCGGGCCAACGCTGCTCCTCGATGGCATTAGGCCAGGAAGCCTCAATTTCGGAGCGTGTTAGGCCTTGCCAAATCCCCGCGGCCCGTTCACGAAACTCACTATGAACTGTGACCTTTCCCCCACCTAAGAGCAGAGCGATGATTTCAGCTGTGTGGTGGGCTCTCTTTAAATCACTAGACACAATTGCGTCGAAATTTTCGCCGATATGGAGTAGCTGCTGTGCAGCTGATGCTGCTTGTTGTTCCCCGAGTTCGGTTAATGGGGGATCGGCTTGACCCTGCCATTTGCCTTGAGCGTTCCACTCAGATTGTCCATGTCTAAGGATGAGTACATCCACCAGGAATTGGTCTCCCTCGTAATTACATCAAAGAACGTAGCGGCTTGGAAGGGAAGCCCCACGGCAACCGAAGATAGGATCCGGACATGGCCAAGGTAACTCTTCGACTTTTTGCAGGTGCACGAGAAATTGCAGGTAACGGGACCATCACTTATGAGGCCAGCACGGTCCAAGACCTGCTTGTCCAAGCACAAAATGACTTAGGTGAAGAGTTCGCCCAGATCTTGTCTATAAGTCGGGTATGGCTTAACGGGGAACCTGTAGAGGGAGACTCAACAATCTCTAGTGGTGATGAGGTGGCGGTACTCCCGCCGGTCTCGGGCGGTTAATGCGCACTCTTCTGCACAGATTCTCAACGTTGTATGGGCCGAGTAGCGGCTTATTGAGCTATCACTTCGTAGGACTGTGTGCCCTAATATTTTTGCTGTCCCTAGGAACTACTGTCTTTGGAATAGCCGTGGCACTGGTGGCTGCCTTAGTCTCATCCAACTTTGCTGGATCTTCCATTTTCGAACGTATACCAGCGTCGGCGTTGCTGCTGCTTGTCGCTTGTAGCGGACTTTTCAACGACTTTCGGTTATCGGCACTGATTCTGGTGGGGGCACTGGTTTCGACGCCGCTAATAGCTGCCATAGGTGATAGAGGGTCCACTTCACTGTTGCTTCAAACAGCGAGAATTCTGGGCGGATGGTTACCTGCGGGCATCGCCGCGTCCAGCCTCATTACGTTGGCTCTTCGTGATGCTTCGTCGGCAGGCTTGTTACTGCTACTAATTTTTTTCCACGATCTAGGTTT
>SGYJ01000003.1 GCA_004214275.1 Acidimicrobiales bacterium
AAATCTCGCCAGAGTTCGGCGGTTCGACTGTAGCGATGAGGCTGAAATACTGCTATCACTCTTCCCCAATCGCCGGCCTTTGCAGCCGCGAGCACCGACGAAACTTCGCTGGGAAGATGTGCGTAGTCATCGACATAGACGACCCCAGCTTGTTCTCCTCGAAATTCAAACCTTCTAGCGACACCGGCGAATCTGCCAAGCGCAGCCAATACCAACTCCACTGGGGCTCCAAGTTCTACCGCCATAGCCACTGCTGCTGTCGCATTGAGAACGTTGTGAACCCCCGGGATCGGAAGTTCACATCCACCAAGATGTTTAGTTCCGCGCCAAACTTCAAAAGTGGACGAGTATCGTCGGCTTGTTACGTCGGCAATTCGGTAGTCGGCGCGTTCCGATCTTCCGTAGGTGACGCAGTGCCCGACTGTCGACGCGATGCTCTGGGTACACGGGTCGTCGATACAGACCACGCGGGGCCCGTTAGCAGAACCGACAAACTTTTCGAAAGCTGCTACCAGCGCTTCGTAGGAACCAAAAAAGTCAAGGTGGTCTGCCTCCACATTGGTCACAACGACAGCCTCAGCGTCGAGCCTTACGAACGTTCCGTCAGATTCGTCAGCCTCAACCACGAAGAGGTTTCCATTTTCATTCCACACCGCGCCCGACCCGATGTCATTGAGGTCCCCACCCACGATGAACGATGGGTCGAGACCTGATGAGGTGAGGGCTAACGCCAACATCGAGGAAGTCGTCGTCTTTCCGTGTGTGCCAGATACCGCAATTGTTCGCTTCTTCTCACAAATTGCTGCCAGAACGTCAGCTCGACTCCACACGGGACGCCCCAAGTCTTGCGCTGCCAAGATCTCCGCGTTGCTATTGGGTACCGCAGTTGACCGGCAAATAATCGCTGCATCTCCAATATTTGCTGCACTGTGCCCAATGTCGATTCTTGCCCCAAGCGAGCGCAGTCGATTGACACCGACCGATTCACGTAGGTCGCTTCCGCTTATTTGATGACCCATTGACAACAGAACCGCGGCTATTGCGTTCATTCCAGCACCGCCAGCTCCAACTACATGAACCGAAACGCCATCAGGCAGAGCGTTTTCAGTGGAATCGGGCGACTTCACAGTGTCCCGTCTTTTCGGTCATCGGTGGGTACAGGGGTTACGCAATGATTTACCACAAGGTCAGCGACTCTTTGTGTCGCATCTCGGGATCCGATGCTTCTTTCTTGACGTGCGAGTTCTGGGTCGTCTTCCCTCTGAAATTTGTCCAGCATCCTATTTATTTCAGTGGACAGTCGTATCCCATCTAGCTCTTCATCGGCAACGACAATCGCCAACCCCGAGTCGACAAGCCATTCTGCATTTCGGCGTTGATGATCGTTAGGAGCATGTGGCAAGGGTATGAGAATTGCTGGCACCCCCAATAAAGCAATCTCTGCGACCGTTGATCCTCCTGGTCTACAAACGATCAGATCTGCGGCTGCCATCGCTTTGGGTAGTTCCTCGTCATATTCAATGGCCTTTATAGTCCGGGGAAGATCCTTGGGTAGCATCTGCCAGTCTCTTTGACCGACGACGTGATGGACCGTCGGCAGATCCGATACTTCGGCCGCGTCCCATAGAGCCTCGTTAATTCGTCTTGATCCCAGAGAGCCACCAAAAACAACGACTATCGGCTCATCGGTCGGCCATTTCAGTGCAACCCTGTTCGACCTACCTAACTGGTGTGCCTCGATAACCGATTCACGTACCGGGTTACCTGTTTTGACTTCGTTCTTGAGGCCTGTTCCAAGGTGTGGGACCGCAGCTGCTCGTGCGTATCTGGTCAACAACCGATTCACTCCCGAGGCAACTAAGTTTTGTTCGGCCAGTACCAAAGGAATTCTCAGAATGATTGCGCCCACCGCCGCTGGTAACGCTGCATAACCGCCGAGTGACAAGACAATGCCGGGACGGTGTCGGGCGACGATCGAAATCCCCCTGAGGACTCCCCAGATAATTGTGAGGAGATTCCAAAAGTTCTGAATCGACATTCGCCTGCCGTTGAGGCCACGCCCAGAAAGAGCTCTGAGCTCATATCCGGCTGCAGGGACCATACCTACTTCGATTCCGCGTGCGCTCCCGACAAAGCCGATCGCTTCTTTGTCCCATCCTCGCTTTACTAGCTCACCTGCTACCGCTAGACCCGGCAAGAGGTGTCCTGCTGTGCCTCCACCTGCGATAATCAAACCTCCTTGCGAGCACAGAGCACTAGAAGATTTGGAATGCTTCATTGTGATTGACGGGCGATATTGAGAAGTAGGCCCGCCGCCAACGCGTTGATAATCAACGAGGTTCCGCCGTATGAGATGAAAGGCAAGGTGACGCCTGTGATCGGTGCAAGGCGCAACACGCCCAACAGATTCACCATAACTTGAACCAAAAACCAGATCGATATGCCCGCTGCAAGAAGTGACCCGAAAACATCAGGTGCTATTTGGGCGGTTCGAAATCCGGTAAGGATGATGGTGCCCAGAAGAATTAGCACTGCCATCGCCCCAATGAAACCGAGTTGTTCTCCCACTACAGCAAAAACAAAATCGGTATGTGCTTCTGGAACCCAACCCCATTGAGCGTGGCCAGAGGAAAGCCCTGTTCCCTTGAGGCCGCCATTTGCCAAACTGATTAATCCCTGTGTCGCTTGCCAGCCTGCGCCCTCTACATCTTCAGTAGAAAAGAGAAACCCTTTGACTCTGTCCATCCGGTAGCCCTTTTCAAGAACCGCAAACAACCCAACGACCAGTCCAGGCGCGACTAATACGCTGAGATGTCGGAACGGGACACCAGCTGCCCACATCATGCCCAAGACAATGAACCCGATCATGGCTGCCGTTCCATAATCGGGTTGAAATAGAACTAAACCGCAGAGGATGCCAACACAGACCCCAACTGGCACGGTGACACGATCTAAGCGGTCAAGGAAATAACGTCGTTGATCTAAGAATGAGGCGACTGCGACCACTAGGGCAAACTTGGTTAGCTCCGAGGGTTGGAAACTGAAAGGCCCCAGATCAAGTGCGCGTGAGCTGCCATTAACGACCCGGCCTCTCATAATGACTAGTAGCAAAGAGAAAGCCGAGACTGCTAACAGGGCGGGAGCTAATCGCCTCCACCGGCGATAGTCGCGCCCTACAGAAAACAACAAAGCAAAGACAGCGATTGCCACGTAGATGACGTGCCTGCTGAATAAAGAGAAGGGATCTCCCTTTTCGATTACGGCCGTCCATGTCGATGCTAATAGAACCATAACTACCCCGGTCAGCATCAGAAGCAAAACCGACCCAAGCATGGCCAAGTAACGCATGGGCGGCCCTTCAGGCCTTCCGTCAACGTTCTTCGCTGATGAAAGGGGGCCAAGGACGGCGCTCATGCAATATCTCCTTCACTGTTCAACCGCTCTATGACGCTCTTGAAATGATCTCCGCGTTCTATGTAATTCGAGTACCAGTCGAACGAAGCACACGCAGGAGAAAGGACTACATCTGCTCCAGATGTCTTAGCGAATCGAACAGCTTGAATTACAGCGTCTTCCATGGAATCGGCAGCGACGCTAGGTACTAGACCGTCAAAAACTTCTGCCAACATCGGACTTGATTCACCGATCGTCACAACTCCTGCAAGTCCCGGGGCTAGTTCTTGTAGATCAGATAGATCTAAGCCCTTGTTGCGACCTCCAACGATAAGCACCGCGTTATCAAATCCGGTTAGAGCGGCGATGGTCGCGTGTGGTGTTGTCGCTTTGCTGTCATTGAAGAAACGAAGGTCTCTTACCTTGCCAACATATTCCGTTCGATGCGCTAGCCCTTCAAAATCAGAGAGCACTTGAGCAATCGCGTGTGCGGAAGCTCCAACAGAAAGAGCTAGTGCAGCTGCGGCGCAAGCATTTAGTCGGTCGTGTGGACGCGACAACGGCATGTCTGAGACGGCGACTATTGAGTCACCATGAGCCAGCAACTCAGATTCAGTGCAGTGAACGTCCCCCGCACCTAACCCAAAGGTGACTATCTGACCTTCAAGATCTTCCATCCAGGGTCTGATTGTTTGGTCGTCGTAAGGAGCTATAGAGAAATCGTTTTTCCCTTGATGTTTCCAAATCTTGGACTTAGCGGCGGCGTAGGCATCAAAACTTCCGTGCCAATCAAGGTGATCAGGTGCAAGGTTGAGCCATGCAGCTGCTTCGGCTCGGAAAAGCCGTGTCCGATCCAACGCAAACGAGGATGCCTCAATTACAAAGATCTCATTCTTTGCTGAGTCGTCGATCGCTGAGATAAAAGGAATTTCGGTGTTCCCGACGGCTGCTGCTCGCATGTCGGATGTTCGTAACATCCGTGCAGCTAATTCAGTCACAGTTGTCTTACCATTAGTCCCGGTAATGGCTAGGCGCGGACGATCATCAAAGTAGGCCGCTAGGTCTAGTTCGCTTAAGACAGGAACACCCGCTCTGTCAGCTAAGACATGTAGCTGATGGTGGCGAGGTATCCCGGGGCTGGGGACGACGCTTGTTGCTTCGCTAATGACGTCCCTGATCTGTGTTTCGGATTTCGAGTCCAATAACTCAACTTCGAACCCTTCAGCGATATTTGCTACCGACTCGGGGTCGTCGTCTAGCACCACTACTTCGTGACCTCGCGCAGTCAGGGCAGCTGTTATTGCCCTACCTGTCACCCCAAGGCCACCAACCACGACCTTCTCAAGATCAAACGTAATCAAGACAGGTCCCCCAAAAGCGAAAACCCTGCCGTGTCTAACCCAATGAAGTCTGCGTAAAACGCTCCAAGGGCAAACGCCACGCAGATGCCATTGATTATCCACATGCGAATGAGGACAGTGGTTTCCGGCCACCCTGCCAGTTCGAAGTGATGGTGTATTGGGGCCATCCGAAAAACACGTCGGCCGAACAAGCGATAACTGACAACTTGGATGATGACGGAAACAGTTTCCAAGACATACAAAGCCCCAATAACAGGTAGCAGGAGGTGCGTTTCTAGGAGCAATGCCAAACCTGCGAAGGCTGTACCTATGGCGAGGGAGCCGGTGTCTCCCATGAAAATCTTCGCAGGTGGAGCGTTCCACCAAAGGAAGCCAATGCAGGCGCCGGTCATTGCCGCCGCGACAATTGCTAGATCCAGCGCATGATTTACGGCATAACTCTCGGGGTGACGGAAAATCCAGTACCCAATAATGACGAAAGCTGAGAACCCTATCGCCGAAGACCCGCCCGCTAGACCGTCTAATCCATCAGTGAGGTTTACGGCATTGGCGGTCGCTATGACCAAGATTGCGGCCCATAGAACCCACACGACTTTGCCAAGAGTGAGTCCCGGGAAATCTGCTCGAGTGATAGCTATCACTGGGCTGGTCTGAGCCCAATACATCGCTAAAAGAGCGAACCCGACCGCTACGCCGAGTAGCCCGATAATTTTGGCAGATTTGTTGAGGCCAAGATTTCGTTCTCTGCTTACCTTGATCCAGTCATCAATTAGTCCAACTGCACCAGCTGCAATTATCGCTGCCACCAGAACCAGCCCAGATCGTGTGAAGATTGTTTCTGACCGCAGATGACTAATGAGATAACCGCTTACGGCTCCCAGCACTATTGCGACGCCACCCATCGTCGGGGTTCCTGCTTTGGTGAGGTGGCCTTGCGGTCCATCCAGACGGATCGGCTGTCCGACTCCTCGGGCTCGCAACCAGGGGATAAGTACCCGCGTTCCTATGAGGCTTACTCCCATAGAAACACCTGCGGCAATTAAGAGCGCGATCATGAGTTCCGGGTGCCAACTCTTTGGAGTAGTGCCTCTTTCGCCACTTTCGTGTCATCGAACGGTCGTTGTTTGCTCCCAGTTATTTGATAGGTCTCGTGGCCTTTGCCTGCAATCAAAACCGAATCGCCTGTCGCGGCGTGATTGATAGCGAATTGAATTGCTTCGGCACGCTCAAGAAGAATCTTTGGGTCCGTGCTTCCCTCATCCATACCGCTAACGATGTGCTTCGCAATGTCAGACGGATCCTCTGAGCGCGGGTTATCTGAAGTCACGACTATTTCGTCTGCTAATTCTGCTGCTATCTGGCCCATTAAAGGTCGCTTCTGTGGATCTCTGTCCCCACCTGCTCCGAAGACCACCCACACATGACCAGATGAGATAGTTCGAAGCGTTCGCAAGGCCTGAGCTAAGGCTTCGGGCTTATGGGAGTAATCGACTATTACTGCTATCTCTGAGCCGGGCGCTGTTACTAACTCCATTCTTCCTTTGACTGGTTCTACTTTCTCAAGCCCAGAAGCAATTACCTCCTCCTTGAGACCGAGGCCTTTCAAGGTTTCACCTACCAGAAGTAGGTTGAACAAGTTGAACCTTCCGAGTAGACGTGTTCGTATCTGGTTTCCTCGCCATGTGAAGCTTGATCTCTGCACATCAAGCTTCGGATTCTCAACCATGGTGGGCTCAACAACGACTAGACCTTGGTGTCCTATCTCTTCGAGTTCTCTGGCAAGGCGTTTGCCCCACTCGTCGGCCACAGAAACAATCGCTAGTCCCCTTCCCTGGTCAAATAGGCGACGTTTGGCAAGGAAGTATTGCTCCATGTCCTTATGAAAATCGAGGTGTTCGGGGCTGAGGTTCGTGAACACGCTCGCCGCGAATTCGGTGCCTTGCACTCGCCCGAACTCAAGGCCGTGAGACGAGACTTCGACGCAAGCCCATTCATCTCCTCGACTCTGCATCTGTGAAAGCTTTTTTTGGAACTCAGGGGCTTCGGGGGTTGTGTGACTTCCTTCCAAGGTTCCAATAACGCCTGTCGATTCTCCGCATGCTTTGAGTGTCTGGGCGAGTGCTTGGGCAACAGTTGTCTTACCTGCGGTGCCTGTAATGCCAATAACCTTCATTTGTTTTGACGGATGGCCGTAAACCGCCGCTGAGGCGAACCCAATTGCCTTTCTAACATCGGGCACAACTATCTGGGGTATCGCTAGGTTGAGCTCCCGGTCAACGAGCAAAGCAGCAGCACCACCATTTATCGCGTCTATTGCGTAGCTGTGTCCGTCGTGTTCAGCCCCACTAATACAGGCGAAAAGATCCCCTTGAGCTACTGACCTGCTGTCATGGTTCACACCTGTGACCTCTACGATTTCATCTGTAGTGGTGGTGTCAACCATGAGCGCGCCGGGACACTGATCGGCAATCTCGGTAAGGGAGGTTCGCTTCATCGTCCTCTACCCGGTTTCAGGCACGCCAATGGCTGCCAAGGTTTCAGTGGCTATGTCTGCGAAAAGTGGGGCGACAGCGCGACTGGCGCTGTGGTCCTTGGGTTCATCAAGTACAACGACAATGGTGATTTGAGGGGCCGCTGCTGGAACGAAACCAGCAAAGATCGACGTGTAGTCCTCTCCATACCCTCTTTGATCTTTCATTGGTTTTTGCGCGGTTCCCGTTTTTCCGGCAACGGCGTAACCCTCAACCGCTGCTTTCGTGCCCGTCCCTGAGACAACGACACCCTCAAGCATCTCGCGCATTTGCCTGGTAGTTGCCGCGCCCAGCACTTTTATGCCGCTGGGAGTAGCGACGGGTCGAAAGGTCCCCGTGGGGCTAATAGTTCCGCGAATTAAGGATGGTGGGATGTATTGCCCGTCATTTGCGATGACGTTATAAGCAGCTGCTATCTGGATAGCGGTGACCGCGATCGATTGGCCAAACGAAACACTGGCAAGATCTGTGCCTTCCCAATCTTGGGGCACTTTGAGCCTCCCACGACTTTCGTCAGGCAGGGTCGGGGCCTCGCTGCTGCCACTGCTGTACTGTCCGAATCCAAATTTTCGAAGATAACTGTGTAGCTGATCGCTTCCGACTCGTTCTGCAATCTGAATAGTTCCGACGTTGGATGACTTTGCCAAGATCTCACTGACTGAAAATTGCCGGCCCGCATATGGGTCGGAGTATTCTTTGTCCGCGAATTGATACGTATGGGGAATTTCGAAGATTTCTTGAGGAGTGACACGACCCTCTTCTATTGCGGCCGCGATAGTAAAGGTCTTGCTGATTGATCCGGGCTCAAAGGTTTTGATATAGGCCAAGCTTTTAGCAGCGACCCCAATGCCACCACCTTCTTTTGAGCGATCGACGTCGACCAGCGCCAAGACCTCAGCAGTGTCCGCATCTAAAACGACTGCCGTACCCCAATTTGCTCCACTCGCATCTACTGCTTCTTTTAGGATGCGCTCAGCAAAGAACTGGGTGCCTCGGTGAATAGTTGTAACTAGGTCAGAACCCGGCTCTGCTGGCTGGTAGTCGAGGTCTCCGCCAGGTAATCGTATCGATCTGCTAACAGCTACGTAATCTTGGCGAACCCCATCGGTTCCCGAAAGCACATGAGAATACTGATCTTCAATACCGTTCAGGGGCTCCTCATCAATATCGACTTGTCCCAAAAGGTTGCGGGCAAATTCATCTCCATTGGGGTAGAAACGCGTATCTTCTTCCCTTATTTCAATACCTGGTTGATCTAACCACCGAACTTGATCAGCAACCTCAGGTGCGACCTCTCTCTTGAGGTGTATGTACTGCACTCGTTTGTTGCTAAGAATTTCATAAAGACCATCGATTGGCATGCCTAGTAGTGGAGCCAAAAGTGCGGCTGTTGCTCGAGGACTGGTCACCAGCCTCGGGTTTGCCCCAATGGTCGGAAGTGAATCAGTAACAGCAAGCAGGCCGTTGTCTCTATCGAGAATACTGCCAGTTGGTCCTTGGATCGCTGTTCTAGCCGTATGCCTGTACAGCTCAGTCAAATATTGTTCTCGGTCGATCACTTGGATCTCGAAGAGTCTGGTTGCTATCAAAAGCAGCAGACCAGAACTCAAAAAGATAAGCCTCCCGACCCTTCGAGTTCTATATCCAACCAGTCCTCGCGGTTGAGAAAAGAACGAAGTCTGTTTAGTTGAAGATTGCGCTTTGGCAGGTCTTGTTTCCGGGGGTTGTAGGGAGACTTTCATCGAATACCCGGATTCTCTCTATCGTCCGTTACTCGGTGACGCAGACGCCGTTGCGCTAGCTAAGAGCGGATCAATGCCAACGGGATTCGTAGATGTCAATCCTGTGCTCGGCGGGGCCCATATTGGGTTTCCGATCGCCAGATGCTCTGATTGAACCTGTATTTGCGTTGAAGAGTCAGCTTTGGTCATGGCCAGATACCCATCCGCCAGACGCTCTATTTCGATGGGGGTTTTTGTGTTCTGGTTTTGGAGTTCGAGAACACTTATGGATTGTTGTACTTCGGCGATCTCGTCCTGCAGATTGGTCAATTCAACAAGCCGTGCGTTGATCCCCAAGTTAACGAGCGCTAGTCCGATCAAGATCAACAACGTTGCGGCACCCAGAATCGTCGTGACTCCCACGACTCGAGATCCAAAAGAACCGATGCGTCTCTTCAAAGCGAAGTTAGGTCCGTCCGCTATGTCGATTACATCTGAAATCACCGAAATTTCAGTGACGACCGCTGCAGCCATGAACTTTATGCCTCTGCTACCGGTAGGCGTTCTGCGGCCCTGAAGCGAGCACTTGCTGATCGTGGATTAGCTTCGATTTCCTCAGCGGTCGGTCGAAGCACTTTTCTTCGAAGAAGTTTGACGTTCGATTCTGAACCGCATATGCACGGCAGAGTTGATGGACAAACACATACTCCATCAGCTGCCTCGCGAAAGACTTGTTTCACTATTCTGTCCTCTCCAGAGTGATAGGAAAGAACGACAATTCGACCTCCCGGCCTCAGTCGTTCAATGACTTGTCTCAGTGCTGGCTCTATGAGCTCAAGTTCGTTATTAACCGCAATGCGAATCGCTTGAAATGTCCTCATTGCGGGGTGTCGGCCAGTTCTCCGGGTCGCTGCGGGAACTGCTCCTCGAACAACCTCAGCTAATTCAGTGGTTGACGAAATGGGACGTGCCGAAATGATGGATTGCGCTATTCGGCGAGCGAAACGCTCGTCCGAGTTGTTCCGCAACAAGTCTGTCAACTCGGCTTCGTCGTAACCGTTGATGACAGTCGAGGCATCCAATGAATCACTCGGGTCCATCCTCATGTCCAGAGGACTCGTGAATCGATGGGAGAAGCCTCGCTCAGGAGTATCAAGTTGATGACTGCTTACGCCAAGGTCAAAGATCGCTCCACTGAGTGATCTGCCGTCGTCATCGATGATTTTGCCTATTTCGTCAAAGCGAGCGTGCCGAACCTCTACCCGATCACCAAACCCTTTGAGGCGACTAGCCGCAACCTCAACCGCCGAAATATCTCTGTCGATTCCAATTAATTCACGTTTTGGTGCTTGGGTGAGAAGTGCTTGGGCATGTCCTGCTCCTCCTACCGTTGCATCAATAAATAAGCCGTTTTCTATAGGTTTGAAGGTTTCCAGAATCTCCTGGAGCATCACGGGTTCATGCTTGAAAGGTGTTGTTGAGCTACTCAGCTCAATCGAAGAAGGCGGTCCTTTGGGGGGCAACGTCATGACTGTTCCCCGTCAATAAATCCGTCTGGGGACTCCAACAGCGAGTCTCCAACTTCGGTAATTTCTTGCCACCGTGACCGGTCCCAAATCTCTACCTCGTCTATCGCTCCAACGATCACGCAGTCGCGTTCTAGGTGGGCAAAAGCGCGTAAGTCTTCGGGTACCGCGATGCGTCCTTGTTTGTCGGGGAGCACCCGAGCAGCTCCTGCACCAAAAGATCTTTTTGCTGACCGGTGACGCACATCCCCTTCCACTGAACGTGACGCCATAGTTTGCGCTATGTCGCGAAAGCGGTCTGGAGTCAGCAAGGCTAAGCAGCCCTCGGGTCCCTTTATTAAAAACCCGCTCTCATCGAAAGACATGCGGAAAGACGCAGGAAGCACTATTCGCCCTTTGGCGTCGAGAGCGTGCTCAAACTGTCCTACGAATACTTCGTCCACATCTTGCCTAACAACTGGCCCCACTTCGAGTGAGGGAAATCCGTGCGACTTGAAAGCTAGAGGGCTTTAACCCACTTTCTCCCATATCGCGCCACTTCGTGACACTTTATGGTTATTTCTTGCCTGAGTCCAGCCATTTCGGCAGACTTCCACCACTTTGCGTCAGAGATCACGAATCACATTGGTGTAATTAACCACACTACGTAACCTAAAAGCTCACTTATCGTGAGTGGGTACTACTTACAGCGTTATTTTTGACCACGTACCCCAGCGGTGCCTAGGTTCCACCTCAGGCAGACAGGCGAAACCGGTTCACGATGTAGGTATCCCACTCAGGTGGTACGCCTCGTCGCAATGCTGCGGCAACCGCTATCGGTTCCGGCGCGTAGGGAACCGTCCGTAGCCTAAATTTAGAATGCTCTGGAAGGGTGTCACCTTTGGCGGCATTACAGGAACGACAGCAAGCCACAACGTTTTCCCACTCATGTTCGCCCCCCTTGCTGCGTGGGTAAACATGGTCCAGACACTCAGCTCGACGTCCACAGTATTGACATAGGTAAGCGTCCCGGGCGAAAACTGCCTTCCGATGCAACGGGGCACGACGGCGATATGGGGCAGCGACCTGGTAACGAAGACGCGCTATCGAAGGTGCAACTACTTCTAGGAGCTCAGATCGCACCACATGGTCGCTTTCGTGGACCGTTTCCGCTTTTTCACTTATCAACAAAAGGAGCGCTCTACGCACCGAAACTATCGACAGCGGCCTATATCCGACATCCAGCAGCAAGGTCCGCTCAGAAAGCACAGGGTTGCTCGTCATTTTCATCATGCCGTCGACTTCCACGACCTGCACCAGTCAAGCCAAGCAACGACATCTGTTCCTATCCGTCTGGGATCTCCAGATCCGTCGCCTCCATACATTGTCATGAGCCGAAATCTGAGATAGTCACCGTCAGGAACGGGCACATAAGGAGAGCGAGCCCACCAGCGCTTTGGCGTCATGCGCCACATCGTTGCCAAGCTGACCGGCCACAATTTCGGTCTTATGGCTACTGCGGCAACGACCGCGATAAATAGGCCACGAACACTCACACGAACAATCCTAATCAGATCTAATCGGCGCGAGGGTCTATGCCCACACTCCGAAATCCGACTGCGGCCGCTCCCACGAGAGGGGCTGCTTCTCCAAGCTCAACTTCTGCGATCTTGACGCCTCGGGAGAATTCCAGCTTGCAGCGTTCGGATAACTCCCGGTTAGCTGCGTCCAGAAATGTCGCGCCAAATCCCAATGCCACCGAACCTCCAATTAACACTTGTTCTAGGTCCAGCAAATTGACGGCTGAAGCTACCGCTCTGCCCACCATCACCCCAGCTCGAGCTCTTTCTTTTACGTCTGCCTCGACTGGTGCGGCTCCTATGCGACGAGCAATCGCCGGCCCTGAGGCTTCCGCCTCTAAACACCCGCGGGCTCCACATACGCACTTGGCCCCGTCAGGTTCGACGATGACATGACCAATGTGGCCAGCGTTACCGTTTCTTCCATCCAAAAGTTTTCCATCGACAAACAAGCCGCCTCCCACTCCGGTCGATACGACCATCGCCATAAAATTAGAGAAGCGTCTGCCAGCCCCAAACCAGGCTTCCCCTAGAGCAAGTGCCTTCGCATCATTATCGATCGCTACGGGCACTTCCATATTCTCTCGAAGACGCGTCAATAATGGAAAATCTCGCCATGCCGGGATGTTGAGCGGGGAGACGAACGCGCCATTAAAACTCATGGGTCCACCACATCCGACACCACAAACATCGAGCTTCGGTTTAGGACCAGTAACGGTCCGGGCCAAGTCCAACAACGATTCAAAAAGTAGCTCGGCTGACGTTGAGTGGACGGTTGAAACCTGATGCCTCTCTAATATTTGACCGTCGCTCGTAACCAACGCAGCAGCAAGCTTTGTTCCACCGATGTCAAGTGCCAGCGCGATCTCTGGCCTCGTGACTCCGCTCAGAGGTCATCCTTGCGGAGACGGTTACGCATTCGTTCAGAAAATCCGCCCATGTTTGCACGCATCTGGCCGCTTCGAACCTGCCCTGTGACTTTTTGGAAACCGGCCTTACCCATTTTGCGCAGATTTCGTTCGATCACAACCGCACATACGAACATCGTCAGAAAGGCCACGAAGGCCAGCCCGAAATGCACTTGAAGCGCCGCTACTACTCCGACCAATCCAGCTACACCAATAATCACCGCCCATTTAATATTGCGCAGGGCGTGTTTATAGAGAGTCGTTTCTCCGACCTCTCGAGCAAACTCGGGATCAGAGTCGTAGAACTCCTTTTCTATTTCATGGAGTATGCGCTGTTCGTCGTCAGAGAGCGGCACTAAGTCTTCCGTTCGTAGGTTCTACCATTGTAGGACGAGGAACGGTTCAGATCGACATCAGCTTCATTAATCAGCCATTATTCTCAGGCTCTTGCTTCGGAAAGCCTGGCCGGATAGCAGAATGGCCGTACCTCTGTCGAATGCGATCCATCGCAGCCGAAAGCTTTCCCCAACCCGAGTTGTTGTCCTCAACACCAGCCAACGTTAGTTGTTGAGGTCCTGGCGAACCCAAGCGGCTGAGCCCAACTCCTAATAGCCTTACGCCCGGTCCGACATCAAGTTCGCCCAGCAACTCGGTTGCTTTCCCGGCTATTTCCGGCAAAGTATCAACAGCTTCTTCCAACGTCACTGACCTTGTCACGTATGACATATCTGGGCGTCGCACTTTTAGATGAATAGTTCTGGCAGCCAAGCCCTGCTCCCGCGCCCTGGCTGAAACTGCGTCAGAAAGTCGAACGATTTCGCTGACTAAAGCAGCTCGGTCATAAATATCGGACGCGAAAGTTTCTTCATGACTAATCGACTTCCTCTCTCTTTCAGACTCAACCTCTCGAACGTCAATCCCTTGACTCAACTTCGATAGATGATTCCCATGAGAAGCACCAAGTTCTTCAACCAGAATCTCATTTGGAACTGATGCCAAATCCCCCACTGACGAAATACCTAAAGCTTTCAACTTCTCAAGGGTCGCTCTCCCAACTCCCCACAACGCCTCCACAGGATGTGCCTCCAGGAAATTGGTAGCAACATCAGGATGAACAACAAATACACCAAGGCCAGGCGTAACCCCCGCAGGACCTGCCTTTGGTTTAGCTGCGACGGAAGCCAACTTGGCGAGCAGCTTCGAGCTAGCAACACCTACCGAACAGTCGAGACCTACGCCTTCATACACATCGTTGCGAATCTGCCACGCTATTTGCTCTGAGCTTCCGAACAACCTGTGCGCTCCACTGACATCGAGGAAAGCCTCATCTAACGCTATTGGTTCCAATTTCGGTGTAACTGCGTACAACAGTTGCTGGACCTGTCGCGAGATCTCTCGATAGCGCGAAAAATTTGCGCCGACAAACACCGCCTCGGGACAAAGACTCTTCGCCACGACGCTCGACATCGCTGATCGGACGCCCCGTGACCGAGCTTCGTAGCTAGCTGACGCCACTACTCCTCGTTCCGAATCGCCTCCAACTATTACGGGTTTACCAACTAACGAAGGGTCATGTTGTCGTTCCACTTCAACATAGAAAGCATCCATATCAACATGAAGGATTGACAGCTCTGCCATCGGATCAGGGCGTTCCAGACACGGTGGCGTCACCGGTCAGCACGACAGCATCAAACTCGGATCCGCTCAACACGAAGTTCACTGTGACTGCTTCCGTAAATTCGGTAGTTGTATTCGCCACTCTTTGGGACATCGTCATTTAGGTAGCCCATCAAAGGTTCACGCAACCACAGTTGTTGACCGTCGAGCAACTCGGCAACGTCTTCACGTTGAACCCACTCCGCCGCCCTAACTATGCCGTCAGGGTCATCTATATGTAGCTCTCCTGAATAACTTTCTGCTAAGTGGACCTCGACACCTAACGTCCAATTCATGTCGATAGCTTCGGCAGAGACTGTGTAGACCGGGCCGCTCCAACCGTGCACCACGAGCCCCGTCTCTTCTTGCACTTCTCTCGTCAATCCCTCTACAACTGTTTCACCTTCGTCAATGACTCCACCCGGGGTACTCCAATCGGTGCGGCCTCCGCGTCGGTGATTATGGACCATGAGTATCCGATCAGAGTCAAAGATCACTCCCCCACCTACGGTCCAACTACGCATTGCAAGAGTTTGCCACCCGTAGCTCTTTGCCAGCGTCATCCAATACCATTGCTGAGGTGCCCGATCTACCAGACTCACCTGCGGACCAGGGTCAACGGCCCCAGAGTTTTGCGGTTCCGAGCGCTCTGCCCTCGGTCTTAGCGAGAGCCCTAGCTTTCTCGGCAGTAATCGTTGCCGGTATTTGCGGCGGGTTAATGGGACTCGCATTAGGGCGACTTCAGTGGGATAAGACCGAACAAACATGGATAATTTTGGTCAGCATCGTTGGGTCTATTTCAGCTTCGGTAGGAGTAGCTATCGTGGCCGTTCTCGTTCTTCGCGCCATGGCCGAATGGAGCGACGTTGCTTCCATACGGGTTCGGCGAAGGTGAAAAATCCAAAGCTAAGCCCCACTGAACTCAATCACCTGCATACTTTGGCTGTGGATCTGGCTCGACAGGCTGCCGAAGTGCACGTCCGTCGCGAAACAGGTGTCATCACCTCCAAATCGACCCCTACAGATCCGATTAGTGACGTGGACCGCGAAGCTGAGACTCTCATCGTCACCGGAATACGCGATTCTCGCCCCGACGACGGGATTCTCGGTGAAGAAGATACCTCGATTGAGGGAACCTCCGGATTGCGCTGGGTAATTGACCCCCTTGATGGGACCGTCAACTACCTGTACGAATTCCCCAGCCACGCGGTTTCGATTGGTGTTGAGTTCAACGGAGTACCTGCAGTTGGTGTTGTATACGACACTGCCCTCAACGACATTTACTCAGCCCGGGTTGATGAGAACTCAACGAAAAATGGTAGGGAGATCCAGGTAACTTCTTGCTCAAGTATGTCTCTGGCACTTCTCGGCACAGGTTTCGCGTACGAACCATCAGTGCGTCGTTCACAAGCAGAGCTACTCGCCGAACTGATACCTCAGGTCCGCGATATTCGTCGGTCGGGCTCGTGCGCTGTTGATTTGTGTTCTGTAGCCAGTGGCCGCCTTGACGCTTTTTTTGAAACTGGAGTCCACTGGTGGGACGTTGCCGCAGGCATTCAAATCGTTAGAAGTGCCGGAGGGATCGCTACATATGAACCGGATAAAAAACGTATTATTGCTTCCGGTCCAAACCTCTGGAAACAGCTAAATAGCGCTGTAATAAAGGCCGAAACCATTACTGGCTCCCAATCTCCTCCCGAATCGGCCAATATTTAAGTTGTGAGTATCAGGATCCTAACTATTGAGGACGACGAACGAATCCGTACAGCAGTTCGTTTCGCGCTTGAGGATGAAGGGTGGAGTGTTCTCGAAGCAGAGACAGGTGAACAAGCTTTGGAGGGTTTCAACTCAATGGCGCCTGACCTGGTTCTGGTCGATATAGGGCTGCCGGGGATAGATGGATTTGAGGTCTGTCGCGAATTGCGAAGAGGAAGTGACGTCCCAATCATTATGGTGACCGCCAGAGATGACACACACGACGTGGTTGCGGGATTAGAAGCAGGGGCAGATGACTACGTAACTAAACCAATCGCGCCAAAGGAACTCTCGGCTCGAATTCGTGCCCTTTTGCGCCGCGTGAAACCAGAGGACGCTAGTGCAGCTCCTAGAACCGTTGGTGATCTCGAGATAATCCCAGACGAAGGAGTGGTCCGGAAAAACGGTGAAGAGATCCATCTGACAAAGACAGAATTTCATCTCCTGTGCGAACTTTCAGACCAACTAGGAAAGGTCCTTAGTCGCGAACATTTACTTGAAGAAGTCTGGGGATACGACTACTTCGGAGATGGCCGACTGGTCGACGTTCACGTTCGCCGTTTAAGAACCAAGGTTGAACCCGATCCCGCTCATCCTCGCCACGTCGTAACGGTGCGAGGTATGGGCTACAAACTTCAAGCGTAGTCATGAAGAAACGCGGCCTTCTTTGGCGCCGCCTCCCGCTGCGAACACGGGTAATCGGCGCGTTTACTTTGGGGGCCGCAGTCGCTGCATTGGTTCTAGTTGTAATCACATACGGATTATCCCGCCAAAGCATGCTTCAACAACGCGAAGAGTCCTCGCAACGTCAATTCTTCGCCAACGCTCGCCAAGTGCAAAGTTCTCTTCGCGCAGAAGATCCAGATCTAACCCAATTACTGGAGTCACTGCCAAGCCTTAGTGGGAGTCGCTCTATCGTCCGCACCGGCGACGAAATCTGGACTTCTCTTTCTCTCACTCCAAGCGATCTGCCAGTTCCATTGATCACATCGGTTCTCGAATCTTCTGAAGCTAGAACAATGAGATACCGATTAGACAACGAACCTGTTTTTGCCTTTGGCCTCCAACTTCGACCGAGTGCCGCGTCAACCTTCAATGAGGTCGCTTATTTTGAAGTTGTTCCCCTTGCCGAAGTGGAAAATACTCTAGAAAGTCTGGCCCTTATTCTTTTGGTCGGTGGCGCCTTGACCGTCCTGGTTGGCGTCGGAATCGGCTTGTGGGCGAGCGGCGGCCTTCTCCGACCACTGACAGACATATCAGATGCCGCCAGGTCTATAGCTCGCGGTCGCTTTGACACCCGACTTGAAGAAGTAAGCGACCCCGACCTCGACGCGCTGGTCGGCTCATTTAACGAAATGGCAGCCGCCATGGAAAATCGCATCACTCGCGATGCGCGTTTTTCCTCCGATGTGAGTCACGAACTCAGGTCTCCCCTGATGACTCTCCGTGCCTCTATAGACGTCATGCAGCACCGCCGCGAAGAGCTTTCAGACCGCACCCAACAGGCTTTGGATTTACTGAATGACGAGGTAATTAGGTTCGAAAACTTGGTGCAAGACCTGCTCGACCTTTCTCGTTCTGATTCAGGGCCGATGGAGAACGATTTAGTAAATATCGAAGAACTCGTAAAGGCCACTTTGAAGTCCTCGGATGGCGACATCGCGCTGGAAGTTGCGGCAACTGCCGAGGGCGCCCTGGTGATGGGCGACAAAAGACGTTTAGCCCAAGTACTGGACAACTTGTTGAGAAATGCAGAAAAATACGGTGATGGAGCCACCCAAGTAACCATCATCTCGACGGGTAGTGCCATTGAAATCGCTGTCGAAGACGACGGACCGGGAGTAGCGCCATCAGAGCGGCAACTGATTTTCGAACGGTTTACCCGCGGTGCTGCAGCCCGTAAGCGAGGCGCTGGCGACGGAGCTGGACTTGGATTGGCTCTTGTCGATGAGCACGCAAGGCGGCACGGCGGAAACGCCCGAGTCGAGGGCAGGGAAGGCAGAACTGGTGCCCGGTTCATTGTCTCACTCCCCAAAGCAGGTCACCGATGAGACCAAGTCATCTCCTAAAGGTGCTGCTCGTTCCTACTGCTGTGCTTATAGCTAGTAGCTGTGGTTTGGGCACCGACGCTGAACCGACATCGCTCTCAGTGCCGCAAGATGTTTTTCCGGCCGAGGTCTCAGAAAGTAGCGAAGTAAATCTTTCGGCAAATAGCACGTTTCACCCTGTTTTCTTTTTCAGAGATGAGTTATTAGTTGAAATCCAGCGCCGCTTACCGGCACCTGTTTTCCTTGACGAGCCTCTGAACAATCTCTTAAACGGGCCAACAGACATTGAAGCTGAGAGTGGTTATGCGTCTGCGATACCCGCCGGAACCGCAATAGTTGATGTGGCCCTACTGCGAAACAACACTATTTCAATTCACCTCAATCAAACTTTCTTCGAAATTGAAGGTGAGCAGCGAATTAGAGCTTCAGCACAACTCGTACTGACTGCATCAGCCTTAATCCGCGACACCCAAGGTGTTGTTTTCTTCCTTGAAGGAAAGCCGGTACAGCTGCCTAACGGGGAAGGACTTATTGAAGAAGTGCCAGAGGGGCGTTCGCCATCCCCGCTAACGGTCGATGACTACGTGACCCTCACTATGCGCGGCTGACTGAGGCAGCTATGACTAGTTGATCGTCAGGGGGACTTCGTGTCTTCTCGCTGACGATGCATTCGGTTGAGGCCTCGAAGGCTTGCGACGAGCATAAGCATCGCCGGGAATAGTTCCAGCCGACCTAGCGCCATCATGGCCATGAGAACCAGCCGTCCAGCCCTTGGAAACACGAGAAAATTACTTGTCGGCCCGGCCTCACCGAGCGCAGGACCAACATTTCCCAACGCAGACACTGACCCGCTAAAGGCCGTCACCGGATCAACACCCAGGCCTGACAGGATGACACCGCCAGCGACAATCAGACCCAAATAAAGCAGCACGAAACCAACTACTTTCGATGCAATCTGCTCTTCAATCGTGGTTCTACCTAATCGTATGGGGATAATTGCATTCGGGTGACGAGCTCGCATCAGCTCCCTGAACGAGTACCGAAAGATCACTTGTAAACGCAGTACTTTCATCCCACCTGCGGTGGAGCCACTCATACCTCCAACCAACATCAAAATCAAAAGCGTTAGGTGGGCCGCTGGCATCCACAGAACATAGTTGGAGCTCCCAAAACCCGTATTCGATCCTAGGGAGACGGCATAGAAGAGGGATTCCCTGAGGTTCCGAAACAATTCGAGTTCGCCATTATTTACCCATAGAAGTAATCCGAACGCACCGGCGATCAGGGAGAGGTACCAACGGATCTCAGAAACGCGCCGATATGCGCCTATGCCTTGGCTGAGTGCATGCCAATGAACCGAAAAATTAGCTCCTGCATAAAGCATCCCAGCGATGATCACTAACTCAATCGCAACCGAGTCAAAGTGTGCAATTGATTCCGCTCGAGGTGAATAGCCACCGGTGGCTATGGTCGTAAAGGCATGGGTAACCGCATCGAAAACTGACATTCCGACCAAGAACAAGAGCATCGCAACGATGCAGGTGACAGCTCCATAAAGCAACCACAGGCGTCTTGCCGTGTCTCGCACGCGCAAAGATAGGCGGTCAGCTGTAGGACCTGGAGCTTCGCTGGCGATAAGGTCCAATCCGCCGATCCCCAACGCTGGAAGCACCGCGACGGCCAACACGACCAAACCCATTCCGCCCAGCCACTGGGTCATGCTGCGGTAGAACAGAAGACCTTGGGGCACCGAATCGAAGTCGGTCAAGATTGTGGAGCCGGTGCATGTAAAGCCAGAAACTGACTCAAATATTGCGTCGTCAAAATGAGCCCAAGAAACAACGCCAGTCAGCAAAAATGGCAACGCTCCGGCTAACGAGACCGCTAGCCAACTCCACGCGACCGAGGCGAAAGCAAGGGCCGAATCTGCACTCGGAGAAACCTTTGAGCCGAAGAACAGGGCGCACCCAACAGACGCTGTTATAAGAGCCGCAGTTGTTAGTCCAGCGGCAGCACCTCCGCCGTCAATCACGGCAACAGCAGCCGAAACAATCATTGCGAAGGCGACAGCCAAAAGCCCTGCCCCTGCAACGCGCACCGGTGTGACAGCTGGCCGCCTCAACGAACTGCCTTTTCGTGCCGAGTTTGACGCCACCGACGAATATCTCGCTGTAACGGCTCTCCAATTCCGCCCAAAGAAACCAATATAGGCGTTATCGACACCCTTCCAATCAACATCAAAAGAGCTCCCGAAAGGTGCCCAACAGCACCCAATGCCTGGAGGTGTTCATTTGGCCCCCCGAGACCGAACGCAAATCCGACGTTTGAAAGGGCGGAGATAGCGAATGAAAAGGCCGCTTCAAAATTCAGCCCGTCAGCGGTAAATAACAGCACCATGGCAAGGATGACCATGGTCGCCAGAAATAGTTCGCCAATTATTCTCGCTAGAGCAACTTCGCCGATGGAAGATTTTCCTAAGTGAATCTTTTCCACCACAGACGGATGGATACTTCGGCGCAGTTCGCGGCCTATATAACTCCCGAGAACCATGAATCTCATGACTTTGAATCCGCCAGCAACTGAAGCAGACATACCGCCTATCACCATCAAAACAAGAAGCAATGCTTCCGAGCCGTACGACACCAAACTCAGATTGCCTGCGACGTACCCAGTCGTAGAAATTGCTGAAGTTACCCAAAAGAAAGTCTCTCGAAGATTGTCCGCTGTCGGCCATTTATCGGACCAAGCCAACACAGCCACGACCGCAGTGATGATCAACCCGATGTAGGTGCGAAACTCAATACTCCGAACGAAACGATGCAGGTCTCCTCGACGTAAAGCCCTAAACATAAGCGGCAAGCTTGTGCCGGCGATGATCATGCCCACAATGGCCACCCATTCGATAGCCGGCGAATCAAAGGCCCCGATGGAACCTGAATGGCTGGAAAATCCACCAGATGAAATGGTCGTCAGTGAATGGATCACACTGTCAACTAATGGCATGCCCGCTGCAAAATATGCGATTGCGAGCAAAAGAGTCAGGCCCATATAAAGAGTCAACAGTCGAACCATAGTTGAGCTACTTCTGGGGGCTAAACGCCTAGCCGATCGCGTCGCAACTCCCCCATCTGCGTCTAAACCACCCACACCTAGGTGAGGCAAAATACGAACCAGAACGATGATCATTGCGGCAGCGGCCAACCATTGACCAAGAGATCGAAACAGCATCATTCCAAGAGACACTGTTTCCGGCTCAACGGTAGTCGCGTTGGTTCCGGTAACAGTTGCAGAAGCTTCAACTAAAGCAACATCAATTGTTGGAGCTACGCCTGTTACCAAGTGTGCGATCGTTGCAGCGATCAACGCCGCTACAGCACCACTAACAAAGGCGGTGAACAGTCGAGCTACCGGCAAAATAGACGGAAATTTCGAAAACCGAAGAATGGAAAAACCGACGAGCTGGATGACAAAGCCCGAAACCAGCAATGCAACTACATCTGGGCCTCCATCCAACCAATCGATAACTCCACAGACAAAAAAGAGGGGGGCAATCAACACCCATACCGCTCCGACCGTTACCCCCGTTGCTGTCTCGACCCGACCTTTGGAGAGTCGGCGAAGCAGCAACGCGGACCGGCTAAGTATCCAGCCAGTTAGGCGCTGAGCATACCCGGGGACAGTGGCCCGTTTCGGAGGCTTTGGGGTCACCCGAAGGCCTGCTTCACCTCATCCACCAGATGAGGCTTCGCAAATACGATTACATGGTCGCGGGCCCTTAGAACACTTCGGCCACGCGCTATGTGAGCATTCCCATCGCGGACAATGGCAGCAAGCAGAACACTTCCGGATAATCCAAGGTCCTTTACTGCCGCTCCATCAGCACGAGCTTCGGGTGAAACTTCGAATTCGACAACTTCGACATCCCCTTCCAAAAACGTGGCCACGGCAGCCACATCTCCACGGACGTACCGCAAAACGCTGTTAGCGCTAGCAGTCCGCGGAGATAAGGCTGCATCGATCCCTACTTGCTCTAACAGAGGCAGCAAGCTCAGGCGGTGAACAACAGCAATAGTTTCGGGAGCTCCCATCGACTTCGCATACAGGCAAGCAAGAACATTGGCGTCGTCTTGACCCGTGCATGCAATTACGGCATCAAAGTCCCCTACCCGTTCCGAAGAGAGAAGGTCGGTATCAGTAATGTCTCCCTCAAATACCAGACACCCGGGTAACTCTTCCGCTAAAGACTCGCAGCGCAATTTGTTTACCTCAACAATGGCAACTTCAACACCTCTATCGAGAAGACGTTTCGCCAAGAGCGCGGCGGTTCGACCACCCCCCAGCATCATGACCCGTTTAACTTCCGTCCTATGAAGACCAAGCAAAGTCATTAACTCGCGACGTCCTTTACGGCGGCAAACAACTCTCAGCAGGTCCTGTGGTTGAAGGACCATATCCTCACGCACCACGTGACTTTCTCCGTCACGAACTATCTCTCCAAAGATGAAATCCCACTCTGGTTCGTATGCAGTACCAATCTCCCCCACTGAACGACCCACAACAGGCGCGTCATCAGAAAGCCGGGCACCTACCAACAGCACCTCACCTCCAGCCATTTCAAAGAGGTTTCTAGCGCCTCGATACAGCAACAGTTCCTGAATCGCTGCGGCAGTTTGTTCGTCAGGGTCAAGGACCAGATCAACTCCCATTGCTTCTCGAATTTTACGACCAGCTGAACCTCGTAGTTCAGGGTCGTCAATTCTGGCGATCGTGGAGAGTTTTTCTTCACCTCGTGCTTGTCGTGCTTGCAGGCAGACGAGCAAATTAGTTGTGTAGCTCTGAGTGACGGCGACCAATACTTCGGCCTTCTCAACTTGAGCTTCGGAGAGGGTGCTTGGATTCGTTGCATCCCCAGCGACAGTCAAAACATCGTTGTCTCGTTCGATCCGCGTCAACGGTTCTCGCAACAGGTCAACTACGACTACGTCGTTACCTTCACGTGACAGCCGTGCTGCTACGTAACTTCCGACCTCTCCGGCGCCGACCACGAGGATTCTCACACAATCAACGGTACCGCCCAAGTCGCAGAGTTAGAACCTGTGAGGCCCAGCTAATTACAGGCGACGTGCAGGGGGTAGGTTGTCACCATGGCGGTAGTAGTTTCGATCGACGCAGGAACAACAGGCGTCAGGTCTTTCGCTCTCAACGACAAGGGTGAGCAAGTTGCTCTTGCATACAGGGAGTTCACTCAGTATTTCCCGCGCCCAGGCTGGGTTGAACATGATCCAAATGAAATTTGGGAGTCGGTTCAACTAACCCTTTCAGACCTCATGGCTTCAGTGAACGAACCGATAGCTGCGATCGGGATAACGGACCAGCGAGAAACCGTCTTAGCGTGGAGCCGTAAATCTGGTGAGCCTCTTTGCAATGCAATCGTCTGGCAAGACCTAAGAACATCCGCCCGCTGTGATCAGCTTTTGGAAAATGGCCTTCTAAATCAGATCCGCCGAACGACTGGGCTGGTAATCGACCCTTATTTCAGCGGAACGAAAATTGAGTGGCTACTCAAGAATAAGGTTGTTGAACTGAGCGCTGATCTAGCTTTTGGGACAATCGACAGTTGGCTCATTTGGAAACTCACGCAAGGTTCAGTTCACGCAACTGACGCAAGTAACGCTTCCAGAACACTTCTATACGACATTCAAGAGGGACGCTGGTCGCCGGAACTCTGTGAACTATTTGAAGTTCCAGTATCAAGTTTGCCTGATGTGCACCCTTCGTCTGGACGTTTCGGGCTGACTGCCGACACAACGGCGCTGGGTTCAGGCATCCCCATTAGCGGCGTGGCAGGAGACCAACAAGCTGCATTATTTGGGCAAGCCTGTCTTGAGCCTGGGATGACCAAAAATACCTACGGAACCGGGTCTTTCGTTTTAATGAACGCGGGTCAGCACTGTCCCGAGCCGGTCGACGGCCTACTGACTACAGTGGCCTGGGATTTAGGTGATGGACCGACCTACGCCTTGGAAGGATCGGTCTTCGTTGCTGGTGCGGCCATACAGTGGCTTCGAGACGGCTTGGGAATAATTGATGAAGCGTCAGAAATAGGCGATTTGGCGGCGTCCGTAGCAGATAACGGCGGCGTTTATTTCGTGCCGGCTTTCGCAGGCTTAGGAAGTCCTTGGTGGGACTCACGCGCTCGCGGAACTGTTACCGGGATAACAGCAGGCACTGGGCGCGGACACCTCGCGTTGGCAGTCGTGGAGGCAATCGCATTCCAGACCCGAGACGTAGTAGAGGCCATGTCTAGGGCAGGAGCTATGCCTATTCGCGAAATGCGGGTTGACGGCGGTGCCTCCGTTATGGATTTGTTGCTCCAAATCCAAGCAGACCAATTAGGTGTTCGGGTAGCCCGACCTGTTATCACTGAAACGACGGCCCAAGGGGCAGCGATGCTTGCCGGACTTGCAGAGGGGCTGTGGGATAGGCCCGCAGAAATTAGTGCTGCCTGGCAATTAGACATGGCATTCGAGCCTCGCGACAATCGCACTGAATGTGATGCGACGCACGCCAACTGGCTCCGAGCGGTCGAAAGATCCATGAGCTGGGCCGTGGAATGACTATTTCCTCAGCAGAGTCGTTCCAACCCGGTACCCAACTGGGTTATGGCTTGACGAATACGGTGTTCATTTTCCACTAAGGCAAACCGCACGTATCCCTCACCGCCTGGCCCGAACCCAACTCCAGGCGACAAAGCAACATTTGTTTCTTCAACAAGATGCTTACAGAAGCCTACGGAACCCATTTCACGGTAAGGCTCCGGGATCGGAGCCCAAACAAACATCGTGCCCTTGGGCGGTTCAATCTCCCAGCCAATACGGGCAAGCCCGCGGATCAGACTGTCGCGACGAGATTGGTAGATCTCATTGACTTCTCGCGGATAGTCACTTTCTTCATTCATCACGACTGTTGCCGCTATCTGAATCGGTTGAAAGGTCCCGTAATCCAGATAGCTCTTAAGTTTTGCTAACGCCCCTACTACTTCGCTATTCCCCACACAAAACGCAACTCTCCAACCCGCCATAGAAAATGATTTCGTGAGACTGTAAAACTCAACTGCAACTTCTTTGGCGCCTTCCGCCTGCATAATTGATGGGGGTTGGTATCCATCGAAACCGAGATCTGCGTATGCGAAGTCATGCACCAATACCACTTCGCGTTCTCTAGCGAAATCAACCAGCCGCTGCATGAAAGATAGGTCGACGCATGTAGTGGTGGGATTATGTGGGAAGGACAAGACGATAACGCGAGGCCGAGGCCACGAATATTCGAATCTCTCGACCAGAGATTCGAAAAAATCTTCGCCCGTTGCTAACGGGACTTCGCGCACGTTTGCCCCTGTAAACAGCGGCCCAAATATGTGAATCGGGTACGAAGGCGCTGGGACCAGACACGCATCACCAGGCGCCAGCAATGTCCACATCAGATGCGAAAATCCCTCTTTCGCTCCAATGGTGTTGATTATTTCGCTTTCCGGATCCAGTGAAACACCCCATTGGCGCTGATACAGATCTGCAACCGCTTCTCGAAGCTTGGGTATACCCCTACTGGCCGAATATCTGTGGTTTCGATCATTTTCGGCGGCTTCACTGAGCTTCGTTACCGCAGTAGCCGGCGAGGGAATATCAGGATTGCCGAACCCTAAGTCGATGACATCGGCTCCATCTCGCCGACGTTCGATTTTTAGTGAATCAATAATGGTAAAGACGTAGGGCGGTAGATTGCTGATGCGTCGGAACTCCACGTAACTTGAGGGTACAGAGGCATCGGGCCTTATCCGAAACAACTCTCCAAGAAGTCTCTTACTACTAGGTATTTCTATCCTTCAACCTTCGATTGGAAGTCGTCGAGGGCGGCATGCGCGATTCTTCCCTCAGCTCTCCTCTTCACAAACCCTGGAAGTGGGACCGCCAACTCAATGGCGAGCTCGTATGTGACTTCAGTCTGACGAGAATCATCGGCAAGACTGTCGAATCTATAGCTACCGTCAAGTCTCTTGATGATGTCGCCGCTCGCCAATTCCCATTTAATGAGCGACGGCGACTCCGAATAGTCGTAAATAAGCGAATAAGTAGCACTTCTGCCCATAGCGGCGACTCGAAAAGTTGCCTCGGTTACTCTGCCTTGGTCATCACGAGCTCCTACCGATACTTCGCGTAGATCGCTGACCCAGGATCCATAACTTTCGACGTCCGCTACCAAGGCATGACACTGTTCAGTATCTGCATTGACGACACGAGAAACTTTTAATTTGTCGATCATCAGCTTTTCCTATCCAACGACCCTTGTATTCTGCCACGCCGCGAAGGCTAGGCGTGGTCGCATCCACGCTCAGGGAAAAATCCATGCTGTGCCGACCAAAGAGCCGCTGATCCAACAGGCAGCATTGGGGCCAATATGACGAATGCGATATCGGTGTAGGGCTTAAGCGCTGCCGCTGTGAACGCCACTACTAATTGGGCAATCGTCGACCAAGCAAACTGCCTCTGGATTGACCGTGGAGCACTGTTCTGAAGTAAAAATAATCCAGCGACGGTGACTGTTTCAACGCGACTGCGTCTCAGTCCGTACATCAACCCAAACACGAACAACAACAGGCCCAAGACAAACATCGTCAAAGATGCGGTCACCACGAACAGACCAGAAGACTCTGGTGCCATAAGGCCGAAAGCAGCCACGACCGCCAGTAGCAACGTCGACTGCCAAGCCAAACGAAGCAAAAATTGCCCCGGGCTACGACCGGACTGACTTGCTCCTCGCTTCATGAAAGCGTTTTCTCCAGACGGTCTGCTAAGAGATCATACGAAAGAGAGTCCGCAGCCCGCTTTCTACTTTCTCTTGACATCTGAATGGCCTTTTCAGGATTTTGGAGGATTGAAAGGACCGCCCCAGCCACTTCGCTCGCCTGTCTTGGGTGATTCACAACGATTCCCGTTATCCCATCCACCACAGCCTCGTGGGCTCCGCCAGAGCGTCCGGCCACCTGCGGAACACCGGCAGCAGCCGCTTCGGCAAAGACGATACCGAAGCCTTCTTGTTCCAGGCCTCCCCATCGATTCCTGCACGGCATCACAAACAGATCTCCCATAGCAAACACAGAAGGGAGCTCAGAATCAGCGACACGCCCTAGGAACTTCACCGGGGAGTCCAACTTTTTGGATATACGTTCTAAACGTCTCCTGTCTCTGCCTGCGCCGACTATCGCTAGCTGTATACCGGGTATCTCGTGTCGAAGACTTCCCACAGCTTCAATGGCTATATCAAATCCTTTTCGAGGAACAAGACGGCTAACTCCGACCACAAGAGGATCTTGACTAAATCCAAGACCTTCGCGGTATCTCATTCGTTCCTCAAGGTCGAGTGGTACGAAACGGCTCTGGTCAACACCAGGCGGAATCTCAATAATCGTTAAGGGACGGCCGGCCGCCCTTGAAGCCTCTCGAGCTGGATACCCACCTGCTGTAATAACGAACTCGGCGTTTCGTAGTACGCGACCCAGAAGGTGCCGAACACCTGGGAGTCGACCCGGAACTGTTATTTCGGCGCCGTGAGCGACGATGGCATACGGAAGGTCCAAAGTAGGAGCTAAGTGCCCTAAAGGAAGCGCTGGGTCTAGGACAACAAGTTCTGCTTCTACTTCTTTGGCTAATTCCTTAATCTCAGCGGCTAACTGTCTGGTTGGGAGAAAGACTCTTCGTTTGGACCGTACGATTCGATGTTTTTGGGTTGCATCAAAGCTCTCAGCCTCTGGATGGTTCGGAGTGAAAATTGTGACCCTGTCGCTAGGCAATCGACGCCATAGCTCCCAAAGGTAGTTCTGAATTCCACCGATCTTTGGTGGGTAGTCGTTGGTAACAAGGAGGTGTTTCTTCATTGACTATCCGAGTCCAACAAAATCCCCCACTCCTCTAGTTCGGCACGAACGATTCCATCAGGATCATGTTCAACTAACGAATCAACTACATCGGGTCCAATCAGATGCTTTTTTCCTAGCCGCAGCACCGCCCACACTGCATGGCTTCGAACTAAAGGTTCCGACGCGATGAGACAATTCTCTAAGACTCGATCTACTTCGAGGTCATCGCGAATTTGACTATTCCCCAGCACGATTAACGCATTTCTCCGCAAATACTCAGGTCGACGTCTAGGTATATACCAATGACCAAACTGTTTCATGAGTTCTTCATCTGAACTATCAAGCAGCGCAACAATGTCGACCTTTGAATCTTTGGCCAGGACGGTCCCTGAAGCGTTCATTGCCTCATCGTTGATCGGGCAAAGCACTTGGCAGTCGTCACAGCCATAAAGTCGATCTCCAAGCGCCGTTCTATACCGTCGGGGGAATGTCCCTTTGGCCTGCAAGAGCCACGCTAAGCATTTGTTGGCATCAAGTACCCCAAACTCGTCAATGGCCCCTGTAGGACAATCGGTACTGCAGCGTCGACACGTGCCACACCCATCGTGAGGATTCTCTGACTGTCCCTGAATGGGAACATCCGTTACAACTGAGCCAATCACCGTCCATGAGCCAAGCTGCGGGTGGAGCAACATTGTGTTTCGCCCTAACCACCCCAAGCCTGCTTTAGCCGCGACAGCTCTATCGGCCAGCCGATTGTCGTCCATGACCACCTCGGTTCGAGCTCCGAATCCTTCGAGGTAGTTCGCTACGGCCGTCAAGCCTTGGCGGAGCATCCCGTATTCGTCTGAACAAACGTAGGCGGCCACTACTCCTTTCGGACTCTCAACTCTCACTTTGGTCCCCGGGTTCGACGTTTGAGATTCATCCACGGTGGGTGGCTTGTATCGACGAACTGCGACCAGAATGCTCTGTGCCCCTTCAAATAGCTGTGCTGGGTCCGTAGCGCGCTCCGGATTGCCATAAGTGAAGTTCATGCCAGCATGAAGACCTTGACGTTTTCGTTCCTCAATAGCTGTGCGAGCCTCGACGATTGGCTCTACTCCGGTGACAGCAATATCGTCTAAGCCGGCATTCTTGGCTACTTGCTTTATGTTCTCAAGATTGGGAACCCACATCACGACACTTCCATAATGCTCGAAAGAAGGACAGCTAGCATCCAGGATGCCGACACGCTTACATCGTTAAAAGTTACCGTCCTGAGTCAGATGCAACAGATTTCTGCAACTTCAATCTAGGAACCAACCCAGAACGACTAAGAGTACTAAGAGCACGGATGTCCGATAATTCGATTACGACTGAGTTCCGATCGGGTCTACAGAGGTAGGTGATGAGACAATCGTTACAAGTCTCGGACCCTGAATACTCACAGAGATCACAATCAATAAGTAAGGATTCTTCTTCGATAGGAGTTTCATCACGGTCTCTGGTTGGAAATCCAGTGTCTCTCACTTCTCTTTATCCTTTGTCTGGGTGCTAAGAGAAGCTAGAACTGGGGTGGGACACCGTTGACCTCATAGCTATACCGCCTCGAAGAGACCGGTACTCTCTAATCCAGGGGATGGAAATGTTCGCCGAAGAAGCAGACGTTTGGGTAGGTCGCCAGTACGGGCCCTACAGCATCAAAGAGCTCTTGGGTCGCGGCACCGTCGCTCACGTCTACCGAGCCGCGCTGCGGGACGGCAACGAGGTTGCCCTCAAAGTCCTCACCCCCTTCGCTGAAGCAAGACAAGAGATCCGCTCTCTTTTTGAACAAGAGTTTGAACTCATGGTTCGCGTCGAACACCCGAACGTGCTTAAAGCAATGCAAGCCGGCGTAATCGCTGGCACTCACTACATGGAGATCGAACCGATCAATGGTGAAACCCTTTGGGATCGCGTTCAGTCATCCAAAGCGATAGCTCTTCCAGAGTCCATCGCGATCGTTCAACAAATGTGTTCTGCCTTGGATCACGTTCATCACCAACGAATCGTTCATCGGGACGTCAAACCGTCCAATATCTTGTTGGACGAAGAGGGTGATCGTGCCGTTCTATTCGACTTCGGCCTTGCGCACGACCTGGACGGACCTCCGCCTCCTGAAGGCAGGGTCTACGGATCGCCGATGTTCCTAGCGCCCGAACAAGCAGTTGGAGGCCATGTTGATGGGAGAACCGATCTTTACAGTCTGGGTGCAACTCTGTATCGGCTAGTAGTCGGGTCAGCTCCCTTTTACGGCGAAAGGAATGAGCTTTTACACGCCCACGTGAAACTGTCACCGCCAGATCCCCGCGGTGCCGGGGTTGCTGACGATCTCGCTGAAATAATCTTGAGATCGATGTCTAAGGCTCCAGATGACCGTTTCGAAAGTGGGGCAGATTTCGCCGCTGCACTCGCCACGGTGCAACAAGCGGACATGAAACCTCGCAGGCGTGGCCTCCTGGGCCGAATTGCTGGCCGCTCCTCATAGATATTGTGAACCCCCAATAACTCTTTATCGAACACTTGTTCGCTATATTTGTCTTCGTGTTTCAGCAATCGTTAGAGGATTTGGGTACCCCCTTACATGAAGTCACTTTCTGTGTTCTCGACTTTGAGACAACAGGTGGTAGAAGAAACATCGACATGATCACAGAGATAGGCGCTGTTAAGTATCGAGGCGGCGAGGAGCTCGGGACCTTCCAAACACTTATCGATCCGGGATGTTCTGTTCCTCCTGAGATAACGGTTCTTACCGGAATCACGAGTGCAATGGTGTTGCGAGCACCAAAGATGGAGCATGTCCTTCCCACGCTCTTGGAATTTCTACAAGGCGCTGTGCTTGTCGGACACAATGTTGGATTTGATCTCGCCTTCTTAAATGCGGCTCTGCGTAGATCTGGAAGGGAAGTCTGGCAGGGTCAGAAGATCGACACATTGGCCATCTCGCGTCGCCTTATCCGCAACGACGTCCCGAATCATAAACTTTCTACCTTGGCCAAGTGTTTGCGTTTGCCACATCAGCCGAACCACCGTGCCTTAGATGACGCTCATGCCACCGCCGATTTACTTCATTACTTACTTGAACAGGCATCGGCTTTGGGAGTTCTCGGACTAGATGATTTACAACAACTTCCAACGATGCAACGCCACCCTCAGGCAAAGAAACTGCGTCTTACTGAAGACCTTCCGCGTTCGCCAGGGGTTTATCGATTTATCGACAAGAGGGGCGAAGTTCTTTATGTCGGTAAAGCGGCCAACATACGCTCTCGCGTCCGGTCATATTTCTCGACTGATAAACGTCGCAAAGTTGACCAGCTACTCCGAGAAACCGAATTAATCGAGCACACGGTATGTAAAGGATCTTTGGAAGCAGAGGTCCTTGAGTTGCGTTTGATCCAAAATCTTCGCCCGCGTTTTAACCGGCGTTCGAAAAATTGGTCGAAGTACGTGTACGTGAAATTGACGTTGGCTGAGCGCTTTCCTCGCTTATCGATCGTAAGTGAACCTAAAGGGGACGCCGGCTTCTATTTAGGTCCGATTTCTTCTCGTCGTGTTGCTCGAGATGTAGTTGATGCGATCGAAACTGTCGTACCGCTTCGTCGTTGCACCAAGAGAGTGCCCCGGCAGGTGACCGCCGGACCCTGTGTCGCTGCTCAAATCGGCACCAGTGTGTGTCCTTGTTCCGGGGAGGTGACCGAGGAGGCTTATTCTGAGATTGTCGACAACGTCCTCCTGGCACTTAACAATCACCCAGAAAAGCTACTCAAACCACTGCGTCTTCGAATGCTGGACCTTGCGAATCAACAACGCTTTGAGGAAGCCGCTGATCTCCGTCGTCAAGCTTTCGCGCTATCCACCGTCTTGCGACGTCAGTACCAGGTAGAGGCGCTGCGTTCCTTTGGTCGAGTGGTATTCGAAGACTTTAGAACTGGACTGACCACGCTTGACAGTGGGTGCCTCGTTGAGTTCGCCGGCGAAACCGGTGTCGTCGGGATGGAGCAAAATAGCCCGGATGGCGTTATAGGGAAACGCGAAGTTGCCGAATTGTGGTGTGTTGCTAACTGGCTTGACACCGAGGCCCACAATCTTCGTCTCATC
The DNA here is from genome assembly GCA_004214275.1 of Acidimicrobiales bacterium. Lineage (GTDB taxonomy): Bacteria > Actinomycetota > Acidimicrobiia > Acidimicrobiales > Poriferisodalaceae > MedAcidi-G3. The sequence continues at coordinate 32,491 of SGYJ01000003.1, forward strand.
CACTGCGATCGCCCTCTGTCGTCTCGCTACCCCTGCTTAGATAATTTTCAAATCAAGAAAGATCTCGCTCTGGTTTAGGTCGGATGTCATTCTGCTTATTCTTTACGACCTAAGAATTTGACACCATGCCCGTAGCGCTCAACGAGCTCCAATTCGTCAACGTCGTAAACCATCGTCCACCTTCGCTCACTATCTTCAAATTTAACCGCCGCCATGACAAAACGATTGCCTGGCTGAATAGCAACTACGGTTCCCGTCTGACCTATTAAGTGCTGTCGGCTGTCGTCTGAGGTTGCTGTTAGACGGACAACATCTCCAACCCCATAGGGAAGAGCTTGCCCGATCACCATGACTAGTCAGCTATCTCTTTGCTGAGATTAACTACAGCCTCTACTTTGGCAGCAGCTCCGCCGTCGGCCATGACTGTCTTGGCAGCCTCGAGTCCTGCTTGCATGTCCTCGACTATGCCAGCAACGAGAAGGCCTGCTGCCGCGTTGACTGCGACGATGTCGGCCCTTGGACCTGTGTCGTTTCCGGCGAACAACTCATGCATTATCCGCACATTGTCTTCAGGAGTACCGCCTTGAATTTCGGCCCTATTGACCCGACGAAGACCTACAGATTCGGGTGTGAATTCGGTTTCGCCAACGACGTCGCCGTCACGAACCTCATAAATGCGGGTTGAATCGGTTGTTGTGATTTCATCAAGACGATCGCCTCCATGAACGACCAGCGCATGCTCGCTGCCTCTGGCCGCCAACACGCCTGCAACTCTGGGAGCCATTGTGGGGTCGCTTACCCCTACTACTTGTCGTTTCACTCCACCTGGGTGGGACAAGGGGCCAAGAAAATTAAAGGTTGTCGGAACACCAAGCTCGGAACGAACTGGGCCAACGAACCTCATGGCAGGGTGAAACTTCTTGGCGAAGGCGAATCCGAGCCCCACTTCTTCAACGCAGCGTGCTACTTGGGCCCCATCTAGATCGACGGCTAGACCCAACACTCCTAGGGTGTCAAAAGACCCACTGCTTGAGGAAGCAGCGACGGAACCGTGTTTACAAACCGTTGCTCCGGCTGCTGCCGCGACGAAACAAGCCATCGTAGAGACGCTCAACGCGTGAGTCCGTCGAGATGGGGCGCCGCCGCTTCCGACGATATCGATCGTTCCGTTTGGCACATCTAAAGGAGAGGCTGCGTCCATCATTGCTTCCACTAAGCCAGTGAGTTCCAGTACCGAACCTCCCTTCATGCCCAGAGCAATGATGAAACCTGCTACTTGAGCATCTGTGGCTTCTCCGCGCAGAATCGATCCCAGGGCAGCCCGCGCTGCGGCCGGGGTTAGATCAACTCCAGCAACTAGGTCGCTCAAGACTCCCGACCAGCCGCCGAAAGCGTCCAAAGAGGCGTCCGTCGCGGAGTTGCTATTACTTGAAGTCACCTTTGGGACTCTATCGTTCGTTTGTTGTCTCGGTTTCGTTCAAGGCGCGCTGTCGTGCTGCGGCGCGGCGCCTTCGCCTGATAATGCTTCGTCGTTCCCGCTGCGTCGCACCTCCCCAAACTCCTTCTTTCTCCCGCACGGTTATTGCGTATTCGAGACAGGGCATTGCGACGGAACAACCACGACAGATTTTCTTTGCTAACTCGGCGTTATCGTCTTCGTCATCAGGAAAGAAAATTGATGCATCGATGCCGCGGCACGCGGCAGTTTGTTCCCACCCTTTGAGCCCTGGTGCAAAGGGAAGTGAGCTCTGAAAGACATCTGTGAACGCGTCGGCACGGCTGGAATGTGAAACTGTGGTGTGGATAGGATCGCTGATGCTCATTTCACTCAGGATTCTTTCCCATTGCAGGTGGGATTGTCCAGACTAATTGAGCGTTCGGTAAAATCTCAGGGAGGCAATCCGGGTTGTCAGGCGAAATTTTGATCTTTGGGCACCGAATTGACCGCGGCGCGTGGTTGAGTGGTTCACTTTTCTCACTGGCAGTAGTAGTCGGTGTTGGGTTGATTATCGGGAATCTCGTCGACCAGGACGGAGGTAACTCGCTGTTTGTTACTGCAGCGATCTCCGTTGGGCTCGTTCTCGGTGGATTTGTTGCATCTTGGCGTGCCTCGCGCGCTCATATTGTTCATGGAATGCTCACTAGTTGCCCCGCGCTGTTAATCGGCTTTGTATTCCAGTGCATCAGGATGGTTCGTGGCGTCCGTTCAGTTTCCTGGCCAAGCCTAATTGTCGTCAGCTTTCTAGCTATTTCGTTAGCAACATTGGGCGGAGTGCTTGGTGGACGTTGGACTCCTAACCGAGGCTCTCTTTTTGAGTAAACGGTCGACGCTGACATGACAAGCCTCATGCAGCGATACAGTGATATCGGCGGTGAGTCGGCTGGGTGACCGCAGTTGGCCTCACCTTTAGAGACGAGGCAAATTGAGGAAGG
>SGYJ01000030.1 GCA_004214275.1 Acidimicrobiales bacterium
TCCATGAACTCGTTCAGGGCCAAGAGCGTCAACAGCGATCGCTGCCACCAAACTCGAGTCCACTCCCCCCGATAGGCCAATAACAACCTCACTGAATCCGTTTTTGTTCACGTAGTCGCGGGTGGCTAACACCAGCGCGTTCCAGACTTCGGCGATCGGGTCGTCGACTTCTGCGACTACGGGCTCCGCTATCTCGCCTTTCGTCTTCTGCTTTTTTGAAGTGACAATTACTGGTAGTTCATCAGAGCCACACTCGTCTACATCAAGGTCGACAATTTGAACAGCTTCTTCAAACTGGGGAAGGCGGGCAACGAGTTCACCTTCAGAATTCGCGACAAAAGAAGACCCATCGAAAATCAATTCGTCTTGGCCTCCGACCTGGTTTACGTACACGACCGGAATCTTGTGACTCGTCACCCGTTCAATAACCGTTGACGCTCGAGCCGCGTCTTTGCCTCGTTGATACGGCGAAGCGTTCAAGGAGATTGCTAAGCCCACGCCTGAAGCGATCTGGTCATTGAGGGGACCTTCGTCGAACCATTGATCTTCGCAGATAGAAATCCCTACCATAACCCCGGCGATTTGAAAGATCGGTCCTGCCGACACGCCAGGGGTGAAATAGCGCTTCTCGTCAAAGACCGAGTAGTTGGGAAGCAACTGTTTTCGGTAAATGCCTGTGACGGCGCCCTGATGACAAACAGCAGCGGAGTTGTAGATACGGTCGCCATCCTGCTCGGGGAATCCCACAACGGCAACAGCATTCGAGGTGTGGGCAGCGACATCTTCGAGTGCTGAGCGTGCGTCCTCAAGGAAACGTTGTTTTAGGAGCAAATCCTCTGGCGGGTAACCACATACTGCGAGTTCGCTGAAGACAACAACGTCGGCTTCACGTTCAAGCGCTCGATCGTAAGCTTCAGTGATTGAGGCGACATTGGACTCAAAGTCACCTAAACAAAAGTTGAGTTGCGCCAAGGCAACTCTGATTGAAGCCATGGTATGAGGCTAGAAGCAGACGACAGTCATCTGCGAAAAGTATTTAGGCGGGGCCAGCAGCCCCGCCTAAATCATTCACCGAAATGTTGCGTTATGCCAAAGCGGCGCAGCATGTGTTGGTCAGCAATGTCGCCACCACATACGGGTCAGCATTTGCATTAGGCCTGCGGTCTTCTATATACCCCTTACCGTCCTGGGCGACCTGCCATGGAATCCGGATCGATGCTCCTCGGTCAGACACTCCGTAACTGAATTGGTCAAACCTTTGGGTCTCATGCTCACCGGTCAAACGATCTTCGATTCCTATGCCATAGCCGGCGAGGTGCTCTACTGGTTTGCCAGGTGCACCCATTGATTCAGCAGCCTTTTCGACTGCGTCGTAGCTTTCGCGCATGGCGTTGGTTGAGAAGTTGGTGTGCATACCGGCGCCGTTCCAGTCGCCTTTCATTGGTTTCGCTTCGATGCTGATTTCTAAGCCGTGTTGTTCACCTGCACGATAAAGCAGGTAACGAGCCATCCAGAGATGGTCTCCAACGGCCACCGTGTCCACTGGGCCTATCTGAAATTCCCACTGGCCGGGCATAACTTCAGCGTTTGTGCCTGATATCGCTAATCCGGCTTCGATGCACCACGTTGTGTGTTGCTCAACGAGGTCACGACCGCGAATCTTCACGGCTCCGACTCCGCAGTAATACGGCCCTTGGGGGGCGGGGAACCCGCCGGCAGGGAAGCCAGCAGGCCAACCTGTAGCTGGATCCAGCATGGTGTATTCCTGCTCCAGCCCGAACCAGGGTTCTTGGTCGCCATATTGGTCCAAAGCGGCTCGTGCTGCGGCTCGAGTGTTAGTTGGGTGGGGCGACATGTCCGATGTCAACAAGGTTTCGCATAGAACGAGGATGTTGTTGCCTCCGCGAATTGGATCTGGGCACTGAAATACGGGCTGCAGTACGACGTCGGAGTTGTCGCCAGTCGCCTGATTCGTGCTTGACCCGTCGAAACCCCATATTCCGGGGTCATCACCATCTGCAAGGACCTTGGTCTTCGACCTGATCTCTGCTGTTGGTTCTGTTCCGTCAATCCATATGTATTCAGCCCTATACGCCACTGTGTTTGCTCCTGTTAGAGGGGGCGGGATCGAAAGGCAAGCTAACAATTAGAATGACCTTGGCGCACCATTTTTCGGACAACCGAACAGTCAAACTGTCCTAATGACCCCACAGACCCCTAGTTTTAGCCTCATCATGCGATTGTGAAAGTCATGTAAACGGAACGCTTCGAGGTTTGATTTCCGGCGAGAACCGCCAAGAATAGGTTCCGTGTTGTCGGCGCACTGCGCCAAATGAGAAAGTGAACTCAGATGGAACGACCACAGGACTATGTGCAAAGACGTGTTGAGGAACGCGGAGTGCGTTTAGTTCGTCTGTGGTTTACCGACGTTCAGGGTCAGCTGAAGTCGTTCGCCATTTCTCCTGCCGAACTCGAAACTGCATTCGAGAGCGGAATGGTGTTCGATGGTTCTTCAATCGATGGTTTCAGCCGGGTCCGAGAAGAGGACATGGTCGCTCGCCCAGATCCAGCGACTTTTGAATTAATGCGCTGGGGCGGTAACGACGAAAATGCGGCCCGAATGTTTTGTGACATTGAACGAGCTGACGGAAGCGCTTTCCCGGGTGATTCCAGACAAGTGTTGCGACGCTCAATGGAACGGGCCCTTGCTCAAGGTTTCACATTTTTCACGGCTCCCGAACTCGAGTACTTCTTGTTCGAAGCAGACAGAAATGGTGAGCCAGTTCCACTAGATAACGGCAGTTATTTTGATCTGACGACCGCCGATGTGTCGAGCAATATTCGTCGTCAGACATTGACAACTTTGGAGGCAATGGGGATCCCTGTGGAATATTCATTCCACGAAGACGCTCCGAGCCAGCACGAGATTGATTTGCGCTACACCGATGCGTTGACCATGGCAGACAATGTCATGACATTTCGTTTAATCGTTCGGGAAATAGCTCTCGAACATGGGGTGCATGCCACCTTCATGCCGAAGCCGTTAACGGGTGTGCAAGGTTCAGGAATGCATACTCATCTGTCGTTGTTCAGAGATGGGGTAAACGCCTTCCATGACCCAGAAAGTCCAGATGGCTTGTCCGATGTTGCCCGCGGTTTTATTGCTGGGCTCCTCCATCATGCGCGAGAAATCACCGCTGTCACCAACCAACTTGTGAACAGTTACAAAAGACTTGTAACCGGCTATGAGGCACCGGTAAATGTGTCATGGGCAAGGGCCAATCGCGCCGCTCTGATACGAGTTCCCACGACCCGCGAAGGCGGGGTTGATGACACAACTCGGATCGAGTACCGAGCTCCTGATCCGGCATGTAACCCCTATTTGGCTTTTGCGGTAATGCTTGCTGCAGGAATGAAGGGAATCGAACAGGGCTATGAATTGCCGCTTGAGGCACCACCATCGATGACTGGATTCACTGAACACGGCGGCCTGATTGATCAGGCTCAACTTCCCCAGTCATTGGATGAGGCGCTCGACGAAATGGAGAAAAGCGACCTTGTAGCTGACACTTTGGGTGACCATTTGTTTAGTTGGTTTCTTAAAAACAAGCGGCGTGAATGGAACGACTACAAAGCCCAAGTAACTCCGTTTGAACTTGACCGGTATTACTCAAGTTTGTGATGACCGTTCTAGCTATTTACCCTGCGGACCCGGCGCCCGAGTTAGCTCAGCTTTTAGATCTGAGCGGTTTTGTGTGGAAGGGCGTGGCTCAGCCCTCAGATGTAGACCTGTTCGAACCTGATGAGGGTTGGGGTGGCGCGATCGTTCAACTGGGTGAGGACAGCGACCTTGGTTGGGGGATGCTTCGGGCCCTGCGGAGGCGTGACATTCCCGTGGCCCCTCTGTTGTTGATGGTCAGGGGCAACGAACTGAACGAGCTGGATCTTCGTGACGACCTTTTCGATGATTTTTGTTTAGACCCGTTTCATCCTCGAGAACTTGAAGCTCGAGTCCGGCACATGCTTGCCGCCTCAGGGGGTGACCTCAGCGGAGAACGAATCGAATACGGTCCATTGATCTTGGACTTGGAAACTTACGAAGCTTCGGTCGATAACCGACCTCTGGACTTGACGTTCATGGAGTATGAGTTGCTCAGGTTCTTGGCGGCGACTCCCGGAAGGGTGTTTACCAGAGAGGTGCTGCTCAGCAGAGTCTGGGGTTATGAGTATTACGGCGGTGCAAGGACCGTCGACGTTCATGTGCGACGACTGCGAGCAAAACTCGGCGAAGAATACGCCGCTCTCATCCAAACGGTACGAAGCGTTGGCTACCGCCTAGGTGAAAGCCGTCGCCGATAAGCACCGAACATTTAGAACGTTGGAATCTAGTAATTGGTTTCGACGAGGCTGCTGCCTTCATGCCGTGATTCAGCGTCGCCTGTCAGGGAGTTCCCCAGCAGAGCAGCTATAGCAGCAAGGCTGATGGTGATCATGAATGGGCTCAGCAGCAAAATGACAGCTATCGCGATTCCTCCGACCATGTTCTTGATGGTAGCCAGTTACCGACGTTAGTTACGACTTAGGCAGCTAATAAAACACCTACTGCTGTCAGCGTCAGATCATCAGCCTGGGATGTGAGCTATCGCTTCGATTTCGACCAGACCACCGAGCGGTAACGCCTTGACGGCAATAGCTGAACGGGAAGGTCGATGATCTCCGAAAGTTTGGGCGTAGATCTCGTTTATGGTTGAAAAGTTTTCAATGTCGGTCATAAATACTGTGCACTTCACAACATTTTCAAGACTCAATCCGTGTTCTTGAAGAACACCCCGAGCATTGGTGAGAGCCTGGGCCGTCTGTGCTTCAACTCCTTCGACTAACGAACCGTCGGCGAGACCCAGCTGACCAGACACAAAGAGAAGATCACCTGCCCGATATGACGCCGAGTAATGAGCTACGGGTTTAGACACTTGGTACCTCCACGTACACGAAGTAACGGGCTTAGGTCTGATTTATCCGGTTGGTAAATCAGGTGGACAACCCCGATTCAACCATGTGGCAGCGGCTACTGCGGCGAATACCGCCTCTCCCGCTGCAAGAACTTGACCTTCGCCTACCGAAACTACCTCTATGTGAGGGGTGTCCGAAGAACGGAGCACCCCGAAGGACCGAACGGTGAGATCTTGTACCTCTCCTGACGGGTCCACGCTCAGACTCTCTGAAGTCACCCAGCTGTAGGCCATGTGCGCTGCGCCTATGCAGTAGCTGCGAAACATCACCCAGTCGAGCGGGGTACCGCTATCAACCTCAATGCGGATTGTCTCTTGGCCGACCTCGGCTCGCGCACGCGCCCCGGAAGGAGCATGAACCCAATCGTTTTGACCTCGAAGCCCTGTTCGCAGCATCTCGGCCTCGGCCCACCCCGCACCTCTCAAAGCGAGCGAAGTTGGGGGTCCGGGGATTTCTATCTGTTCGATGTCGCAGGCGGGCAGTACGGACTGAATAACTTCTGCCACCCCGGGTGTCTTGACGACGCGGACAACACCACTTCCATCGGCACGTATCCCCGCGGCGAGTGGGGGACGTTTACTTCCGTATCGGACAACATCTTCTCTCGACCAAAGGACTCGCACAGGCACACCATTCTCCCGTGCAAGCAATTTGGCTCTTTCAGATACGTCGCTGTCAATTTTCCCACCAAAAGCTCCGCCGTTTGCTGTCGGGTTAGATGACTCACCAAGGGGGTCACACCACGACGCGTCAGTTTCAAGGTAGGCCGGTTCCACCCACCCAGTCCGAAGAGTGAGCGACCAATCCCCTTTGGGTAAATCCAGCGGAGGGCTTGACTCCAAGGTGGTCCGTCGACCTTGAACTTTGCCTGCGCGTTCCCGGGCTTCGTGAAGGGTTTTCCCAACAGCCCACTGCCCGTCATTTCGAGCCGCCACAAGTGCTTGGTCTGGTGGTTCGTCATCTCCGAAGACCACGTCACCGAGCACTACTTCAGGTCCCACAATTTGGTGTGTGCCACTTTCAAGGCTTGCTTGACGGGTCGCTCCTCCGATATCTCGTTTGGGGTATGCAACTGAAACTCCAGCTGCTGCTTCTCTGATGGTCTGCCATCCGGTGCAACGACAAAGATGAGCGGACAACAACCGATCTACTGTTTCTCGATCTCCAAGATCGGCACCTTTGCGTTCATGTCCTACAAGCCGACAGACAATACCCGGAGTACAAAAGCCGCACTGGGAAGCCCCATGGGCCAGGAAAGCGTCTGCCCATCGCGTCCGTTCCTGTTCGGTTAAGCCGTCGATAGTGGTGATACTTCTGTCGGCTACGCGCCTCAGCGGCGTCACACAGGCAACTCGGGGGGCGTTGTCGATCAACACAGTGCAGCAACCGCACTGTCCTTGCGGGCTGCAACCATCCTTGACGGACCGATTCCCGAGGTGGTCGCGTAACGCACCCAAAAGGCTGCCGCCGTCATCTACGACGTCAACCTCTTGTCCATCAAGTCGGAATCGAATGATTCGTTCGATGGGATTACCTCCATATTATGAATAGGTGTCAACGCTTCAGATGAGAGCAGAGTTCAGGCTACGTTCCAAGGAGTGAATCGCAATATGTGGGACCCCCAACGTGTTTCGCGCAGAACTTTCTTATCACTCGCGGGTGGTGGCTTAGCAGCGACAGCCCTACTGGCGGCATGCGGGACCCGGTCAAAGAATCAGAGCGATCTGAGGGCAGCATCGAAGTGGTTTTCTGACCAAACCGTTATCAGCAATCAAGGCCCTCAAAGGACAGTTTGGTCATTCTCTGATGATGACGGCAATTTGGGTGGACTGTCACCGGAGTCGATTGAAGTGGAGATTCTCGATACTGACTTCCAGTCGATCCACACGACCACCGCGCGCCGCCATAGCGACGGTGTCGCGATGCCTTACTACCCAGTAATCGTTCCCTTCCAAAGATCAGGGATTCACGAATTTCGTTTCGATCTAGGAAAACGAGGAAAATACGTCGGCTACACGAACCCAGGGACAAAATCACAGAGCCCGATCATTTGGCCCGGCGATCGTTTCCCGGCCCTCGTGACACCCACTTCGTCGCGTCCCAGTGGTGTGAACCCCATTTGCACTCGACAGCCCTCTTGCCCATTTCACGAAATATCGCTTAACGACTCAATTTCTTCCGAACGCGCAACTGTGCTGATCGTCAGTACGCCGGCATTTTGTGGAACGAAATGGATGTGCGGTCCTGTACTAGAGAACTTGATCACCCAAGTTGGATCAAACTATTCAGGATTCGATGTAATACACGCAGAGGTGTATGCAAACCCAAGCAAAGATGAATTGGGCCCGATTGCGCCCGCGGTATTGGACATGGGCGTCAACTACGAGCCCTTTATGTTCCTGCTAGACGAACAAGGAATAGCCCTGAGACGGCTTGACCATATTTGGGACAACGTCGAACTAAGGGAATTGCTTTCGCTGATTTAGAAAAACGGTTCTCAGCTGAAAGAGCTACCGCAGCCGCATGTTCGTTGAGCATTTGGATTGTCGATGGCAAAGCCAGACCCCATCAGCCCATCCTTGAAATCCAACGTAGCTCCCTCTAGAAGTTGGGCGCTCATTGGATCCGAAACGACACGGACATCACCATCTCCGAAGAACTGCGACATATCGTCTGCCTCGGTTTCGCTATCAAAAAACATTTCGTAGCTGTACCCAGAACATCCCCCAGGGCGGACTGCTACTCGGAGTGCCATATCAATTTCGCCTTCGGCTTCGATTAATTCTCTAACTTTTTCAGTCGCAACATCGGTCAAAGCGATCACGTTTGGAGACCTCCGGGTTTACCTATTTTCCATTGTAGCCAATACGCGACAGTGGATCACACCCAATGTCGTTACTAGCCTTATAAATGTGGATCACCAGCCTGTTGACGAAACCGAGATTCTTGGTGTCTTGCGCGGAGTGATGGATCCCGAGTTGCACGACAATATTGTCGACCTAGGAATGGTGCGGTCTGTTTCCGTTAAGGGAGAGACTGCGCACATCACTATTGCCCTGACGACAGCTGGGTGTCCGCTGCGTGCAACCATAAAACGTGACTGCGAAACCCGGGTTGAGTCACTTCCTGGCATCAATTCGGTCCAGTTGCACTGGGACGAGTTGACGCCAGAGGAACGCACGCGAGTCATGGAGCGTGCCCGACTTAAAGCGCGAGACACTGCAGCCCCAAGCCAAATCCCGGCACGCACCCGGGTCATTTCGATTGCTTCAGGAAAAGGAGGAGTTGGTAAATCTTCCGTAACGGTCAACATTGCGACCGCTTTGGCCTCTCGAGGTCTGACCGTGGGTGTTCTTGACGCAGATATTTGGGGGTTCAGCGTGCCAAGAATGCTGGGGGTCGATTCTCGGCTGAACGCCCGCCCCGCGAATTCAGATGAAGAGCGTGGGAAAATAGTTCCCGAAGAACGACCCGAAGGTCCCGGACTTCTCAAGGTCGTGTCAACTGGTTTGATGGTCGATACAGAAGAAACCGCTCTCATGTGGAGAGGCCTCATGTTGGCTAAAGCTGTTGAACAGTTTCTCCATGATGTGGATTGGGGTGACCTAGATTATTTGCTGATTGACATGCCACCGGGCACCGGTGACGTCCAGATGGCTTTAGCTAGGTTGTTACCTCAAGCAGAGATGCTGGTTGTAACTACACCGGCTGTCAGCGCGCAAAAGGTGGCTATCCGGGTCGCTGACATGGCGAGACGCAGCCACATGCCTGTGCTGGGTGTGATCGAAAATATGTCCGCCTTTACAACCCCTGACGGCACCAGCTGGCCGCTTTTCGGTGAAGGCGGCGGTGAGCGCCTAGCAAATGAAATTGGCGTGCCATTGCTAGGTTCCATCCCACTCGAAGCTGCTGTTTCGACCGGCGGGGATACTGGTCAACCGGTTGCTACATCCGAAGGACCGGCAAGTAGAGCATTCCATGAAATCGCAACACGCATTTTTGAAGAAATCGCGCCTCCACCCGACATGAACGCTTGTTCGGCGTCAGTCATCGCTGAAATACCCGTATCACTGAAAAGCGAAAAAACTTCTGATCACTGAGTTGAGCCATGCGGGGGTGGTTGAGCTAACGCTTCTTCGTAGCCAACTTCTCCGGGCATCAGCACTGAGGGAGAACCATCTGCGGATATGACTAACGCCGGCAATATTTCTGGTATTTCGGTTAGCTGATCCGCCCACTGCATCACTTCATCAACTGACTTCAAATCCAAGATCGGCTCGAGATTGGCGACTGTTGGCAAAATCATTTCGAACTTGCCGGCGTAGTGAAGTTCCATAGCCTCTTTGGGAGCGATCCAACAGCTCTCCACAGTTTCTCCTCCATCATGTGCCGGACGCTGTCCATATGGTGATCGCGCCACGAAAAACCGAGTATCGAATCGTCTCGGTGGGCCAATGGGAGTAATCCAATGGCTGACATACCGCAGATCCTCAAAGTTCAAGGACAGGCCTTCGGTTCGACATAAGTCCATCATCGTAAGATCGCCCGCGTATATGGCGTTTCGATGACCTTGGAACCGTTGAAGGACCTGTGGATCAGCTAACGACAAGTCCTCCCCATCGATTCGCGCCAGTAACGCCCCTGCCTCTTCGAAACATTCGCGAATCGCGGCAACCCAATACGCCAGGCCTCCGCTGTCGATACGAAGTCGTTTTGATGCTTCCCTGTCATCTAGCCCTGACGAGACAGTCTCAACTTCGTGCGTTAATTGATCGTTGACATCCACTGCACCGCCTGGGAACACGAACTGGCCGGGAACAAATTCACTTCTAGGGTTCCGTTTGAGCATGAACGTTTCAAGACCTTGCTGCCCATCTCGAACCAGCATGACCGTCGCCGCGAGACGAACTTCAACCGGTGTTGTCAATTGTCATTATCTCCAGATGCATCCCCACCTTCGCTGGGAGGGATTTTCTTATCCCAGTCAGGCAGATTCGATGTTGTGAAGTTAGTTGCTATTCGCGATCGAAACTTTCGTCTCGCGACACCCAAGACACCATTCCGAATCGGAGGGATCAACAAAAACAGCCCTATGACATCGGTAAGGAACCCAGGAGTGAGCATCAATGCGCCTGCGAAAAGCACTGCTACCCCGGAGAAAATTTCGTCACTTGGCATTTCACCGTTTCGTAAACGATCTTTAGATTTTCTGAGTAAACCAAGCCCTTGATGCTTAACAAGCCATGCCCCGACGAGGCTGTCAACTACTAGCAAAATGACCGTATTCCAAGCTCCTACCGCTTGACCTACCTGGATAATCAGCATGAGTTCGAGGATTGGTACAACAATGAAAAGAACAAAAAGAAGGAACACTTCTTTGATCCTAGTGACGGTACCTAGGGCAAATCGAACTCGGGCGGACCTATCCTCTTATCGTGCGACCACCATCAGTTGATGCGTTATCCAGATCTCTATCAGACATAGATCTGCCATCTCCCCTGCTGGTCGAAGCTGCTCGCACTGCTATCAGCAACAACGATCCAGACTCGGCGCGGGGAGAAGCGCTCAAATTGCAAAGAGCGCTACTGGGCCCAGCTATCAACGCGACCGGGGTGTTGCTTCACACCAACCTCGGTCGAGCGCCATTGGGGTATCAGCAGGCGCCGCAAGCAACGAATCTCGAATTTGATTTGGCCACCGGTAATCGTGGCTCACGAAATGACCATGTAGCCAACTTGATCTGCAAATTAGGTGGAGCAGAAGCGGCTCTTGTAGTGAACAATTGCTCGGCCGCGGTGACGTTGGTGCTGGCCGCTCTTGCGCGTGGCAGGGCTGTTGCTGTTTCTCGGGGAGAGCTCGTTGAAATCGGAGGAGGCTTTCGGATTCCGGACGTCATGGCCGAGTCGGGTGCTCAACTCATCGAGGTTGGAACCACTAACCGCACCCGTGTCGCTGATTATCAGGCAGCCCACCGCTTACATGACACTGCTCTCCTACTTAAAGTCCATCCATCAAATTACAAAATCAGTGGTTTCACCGAAGAAGCTTCAATCGGGTCGTTAAGTGTTGTTGGTCCTCCCGTTGTCGCAGATCTTGGGTCCGGGTTTATCGACGAGGCATGCCACTGGTTACGTGACGGCAAACCCTCTTGGCTCCGGGATGAACCTGCTGTGAAACAGACATTGGAAGCAGGAGCTGACTTAGTAACTTTTTCATGTGACAAGCTTTTTGGGGGTCCTCAAGCGGGAATCATCGCGGGAAGAAAAGACCTCGTAGCAGCTTGCGCCAGCCACCCTCTGATGCGGGCATTCCGTCCTGGGGCATTGGTGCTAAGCGCTTTGCAACAGACGGCTTTGGCTTATCTCCGTCGCGACGGAGACGCAATACCTTTCTGGCGCATGGCCCAAACTTCGGTACTAGAACTTGAAACTCGAGCGGAGGCTCTCGGAGTTGGTAGCCCCATCCACACAATGTCTATGACCGGTGGAGGTTCCCTCCCGGGAGAAGAATTCCCGTCTGCAGGAGTAGAAATAGAGGGGGACGTATCCGATGCTCTGCGTAATGCCGCGGTGCCGGTAATAGCCAGAGTTCGGGATCATTCAACAGTGTTAGACCTGCGAACGGTCAACCCCGATGACGACGCTTTGGTGGCCAAAGCCGTTGCCTCCTCGATTTGACCAATGCACGTAATTGCGACAGCAGGTCATGTTGATCACGGCAAATCGACGCTCGTACGCGCGCTGACAGGAACTGACCCTGACCGGCTCGCTGAAGAAAAGGAACGGGGGCTAACTATCGACTTAGGGTTCGCATTCACAACCCTGTCATCAGGCCGCAAGGTGTCCTTCATTGACGTCCCTGGGCACATCAGGTTTATTAAAAACATGCTCGCAGGTGTAGGTGCGGTTGATGCCTGCATCTTCGTTGTCGCAGCAACCGAGGGGTGGAAACCTCAGTCGGAAGAGCATCTTCGCATTCTCCAACTATTGGGAATCAGCCACGGAGTAATAGCCCTCACTCAAATAGGTCTGGTTGACGATGAACTCGCTGAGCTCGCGCACATGGATGTTGAAGAGAAAACCGAAGGAAGTTTCCTTGAGGGCGCCCCAGTCGTCGCTGTTGACAGCTTGGATGGCACTGGCATCGATGAACTCCGAGAAGCTTTGGATGCCCTAACTGAAGCCGCTCCGACGGCTACAAACACCAAACGACCGCGTTTGTGGATCGACCGTTCATTTGCCGCAACCGGTGCAGGGAGCGTGGTCACGGGCACCTTAACTGGGGGTCGTCTTCGGGTAGACGATGAACTAGTTCTGGTACCCGGCGAAAACCGGGCGCGGATTCGAGCAATACAGACACAAGGCGAGCCACGCACCAAGATTGACCCCGGTCACAGGGTTGCCCTCAATCTGGCCAATGTCGACCATGAGGTCCTGGGCAGGGGTGTCGCCCTGATATCAAGTGACCAATGGCATCGCACAACAAAATTCGATGCCGATATCAGTGTTCTCGCGAACCTCGATCACGAAGTTTCCCGACGCGGGGCGTTCTCTCTGTACATAGGGTCTGGGGAATGGCCGGTAAACATCCGGGTTCTTGGCCCCAACCGCCTTGCCCCAGGGTCGGAGGGACAGGTGAGGGTCTTCCTACCTGAAGAATTGCCGCTACTCCCGGGTGACCGGTTCATTCTCCGCGAGTCAGGGCGTGATGAAACTATCGGTGGAGGACAGGTGCTTGATGTGGACCCCGTAGTTAAAGCTTCCGAAGCTCAACCTGACCTCTCAGTGGATCGAGTTGTAGCCGAACGGGGGTGGATCAAAGCAGATGAACTAGAGCGCCTCACCGGAGTAGCCGCACAGCCTGTATTAGGGGACTGGGTCGCGCCCTCATCGGTGGTTGCTGACACGGAGAAGAAAGTTCGTTCGCTAATCGACCATGCCGGCCCCATGGGTCTAGATGTCGCACTACTAGACGAGATAGAACGGCTGGTAGTGGTCAATCTCGACGGCATCGACGTCCTCGAAGGCCGAGCACGGCCCTTGGACCAAGACGATGTCTTCGTCAATCACCCATTGATCGATCAACTTGAAGCAAACCCTTTTTCGCCAGCTCAACCTGATGGGTTATCAAGCGACGAGATAAGAGGCTTAATTCAACGCGGAACGGTGATCCAAAATGACGGGGTCTTGTTCGCTGCTTCTGCCATAGATAGCGCAGCGACCGTGGTTGCCCAACTCTTAGGAGAGAAACCTGACGGCGTCACGGTCGCGGAAATCCGTGATGCTTTAGGAACTACACGAAAGTTCGCGTTACCCATCTGCGCCGTGCTTGACAGCACCGGCGTAACGCGCCGAAGAGAAGACCTCAGGATCGCCGGACCGCGTTTACCAACGATTTAGTCGTTAACAAGTTGACCCTGTGAGATAGCAGGTCGTGGATCTAAGAGACGGCCTCGCCGTCGAGGACAAGCAACATCTGTCGTCGTTCGGCCTCATTGGCGCCGCCCCAGATTCCGTGTGGCTCACGGATGTCGAGAGCATATGAAAGACAATCTTCCTGCACGGAGCACTGAGCACAGATGGCGCGAGCTCGCGCCTCACGATTTAGCTTCTCGTCTTTACGTTCAAACCTCGGCGGCGGAAAGAAAACCGTCGATTGTGGTCCTCGACACGCAGCCTTGTGTTCCCAACTGTCATCAGGCAGTGCAGCCATAATTCGCTTCCCCCAATGTCCCTCCGGAGGCAATCTAGGCGCGCGAATAAGCAGATCGCAAGAAAAAATCGAAAAACGATTCAATTTTTGAAAACCCCTGCTTGCAGGAGTTATTGATCGTTTCCACCCAATGGCTGACTAGTCCCTTGTTCGGTGGTCTCTAGTTCTGAAGGCTGTCGTTGTCGCATCTCACGGTAATCAACAGCGCCACCCTCCTCAGGTTCAACCTCGAGCACCAGACCCTCAATTCCTACAATCCGAGCCGGTTCACCTTCTTTGATAGGTGTAAGTCGGTTAACCCGGGCCCGCCACTGCGCTTGTTCGTATACGACGATGCCTTCGGGAGCAAGGTCTGTTGATGCAGACGCCATTTGGCCAATCATCCAATCCCTGCCCAGAGTGCTCGTGCCATATCGTGTACGAACTAATGCGGGCATGCCTGAGAACACAAATGCGAGTGTGAGCCCTATGCCTCCCAACAACGTCAACCAACTCACTGAATGGGAAACAAATAGACGAAGGGAGCCAACTATCAAGGACGCGACGCCGACGACTGTCCAAAACCTCGGTACTCCCGTCTGAAGGTCAATCGCGAATCCAAACATCGCGACTATCAGAAGCACCAGCGCCCACACACGGACATCGAGAACCCCTAGCCCATAACAGGCCAATAAAAGCGACCCGCAGCCCACTCCACCAGCCACGCCGATACCGCCAGTGAAGAAATCGAGCAGCAACATTGACATACCAACAAGCAACAAAAGATACGCAACAGCCGGGCTAGCGACGGTATGAAACAACTGATCAACGAGTGACAACTTATTAAAAGTGACTCTCACGTCGTCGGCAACCGATCGTTGAACGAGCCCATCAGCTCGTTCAAGTTCTGTGGAGATTTTCTCGATCAGACCAACGTCTTCCATAGCCAGCAAAAATTCGCCCAGCGTGGGGGCCATCACATCGACCAGGCCGGCGGTGACCGCTTCTTCGCCGCGCCGCGACTCGGTTGTTTCTAGTGCCGAAACGGACTCTTCTGAGGCATCGAAATCTCTTACGTCACCCATTCGACTTCCCGGGGCGATACCGGAATAGTCGGCCGCAGCTACCAAATGAGCGGCTGCACCCTTAGCGGTAGCTCCGCTCTGTCCTATCCATGCCCCGACAGGCACCAGTGAACCTTCAATGTTTTGCAAAAGATCCTGGATCTGTTGCCGGTCCGCTGCCCCACCCGGGCTGTTGATCTGGATAACAATGGCCAGCGCCCAATTCCTTTGAGCATTGTCCAGCTGCACATTGATGTAATCGATCTCTATGGGATCCAAGAGGCCGCTCACTTCAATTATCTGGATTTCGCGGGAATGTTCGTGGCCCGTGTGGGCAGCCGCTGGAGACCAGTACAAGGCAAGCGAGATGGCGCAAACGGCTGCGGAGACCGCACTCAAACGAAGCGCTCGATTCAGTTTGGTCAAAGCTTCGCCACGTAGCCATTCGCTCATTGTGCAGCCAAGACTACAGAGACCCGTCCACTCTCCCATTCTCTTAAAACCTGATGCGATTGACGCCTCTATGTCGCGTTCACCGCGAGTAGCCTCATAAGCAGTGACTACTGTCCTTTTGGCAAGCGATGCGGATTGGCTGATCGAAGAGGTGCGTTCTGCTCTCAGCGATCCGGGCACCGAAGTGACGGTGGTCCGTGCAGGTGCAGATGTTCGGAATGCAGTGTCTAGTCAAAGTCCCGAGTTGGTCATTCTTGATCTACAGATCGGCAACATGGGCGGCATGGCGACATGCATGGATCTTCAACTCGAAATTGGTGCTGGGAGAATTACCGACGTCCCAATACTGATGCTTTTGGACCGCTCAGCAGACGTATATCTGGCGCGCCAAGCCGGAGCTCAAGGTTGGCTAGTGAAACCCTTGGATTCTTTTCGCTTGAAGGTGGCCTCGGTCAAGCTTCTAGCTGGTGAGGACATGCGGGACGAGATTATTGATCAACCTGCAAGCAAATCTGATTCAGTTATCGACCAAGATCTGGTTGTAGAAGACGACGAAAATCAAAACGACAGGCCTGCCGAAGTCAGTTAGACGGATCTGCCAAATCGGGGAATTAAGTGCTATTTGCTGTAGCGTCGTGGGTTCCAGAACGGTCTGACGGGCAGTGGCGCAGGTTGGTAGCGCGCTTCGTTCGGGACGAAGAGGTCGTGGGTTCAAATCCCGCCTGCCCGACCATTAATTGACCCCCGTCTCGTCAGATTGTGCTTCCTTGAGGGACCGCCGGGGACACATCCTCGAAGACGCCCGTTAACAACATCATCTTTTCTGGCGCTATTTCGTTTGATTCCCGAGCCGCCAATCATGCGAAACTTTGGTTAAGGCATGATTACGGTTACACCCGGAAGAACGTAGGGGATTTTGAAGTGATTGATCCACAAGGTCGAGTGATGATGGTTAGTGGCGCGAACCGAGGTATCGGTGCGGCGTTGGCCCGCCAGTTCCATTCAGATGGTTGGGTGGTGAGTCTCGGCGCAAGAAACGTCGACCAACTCGAAGCATCAATCCAAGGGTGGGCTGACCACAATGTTTCGTGTCACAGCTACGACGCCCTTGACCCAGCCAGCGGAGACATTTGGGTACAAGCGACAGCCGATTTACGGGGGCGCGTAGACGGACTCACAAACAACGCCGGGATTGGTCACATGGAAGGGTTAGCCGACTTGTCCGAAGAAATCTTGGATGAAATGTGGGCGGTGAACGTCAAAGGTCCACTCCGTCTTATCCAAGAAGCTCGCCCCTTGCTGGCCTCCTCAGGTGAAGGACGAATCATCAACGTCGTGTCTCTATCAGGCAAGAGAGTTAAAGGAACATTTGCCCCCGGATACGCGATGACCAAACACGCTTTCCTCGCTTTGCATCATGCTGTGCGACACGCAACATTCGATGACGGCATACGAGTCACAGCAATCTGTCCCGGTTACGTCGAAACCGATATGACCTCTGCATTCGGTGTTGATCCTTCAATAATGATCCAACCTGACGACCTAGCCGAAACTGTTGCAACGATTGTCAAACTTCCCAACACCGCAACTGTCGCCGAGATTTTGATGACATGCGAGCCTGAAGTTTTGGGATAATCAATTCGGTGAATATCGCTGAGCTTCTCGATCAAAACCCCAAACCCGATGACGTTGCTCTAATCGATCGCTCCCAGACACCTGCTCGGGAGGTGTCCGTCGCAGAAATAACCGAACAAGTTCATGTATTCGCTCAGGCCCTCATCGATCTTGGGTTGCCTCCAGGTTCTCGCATCGGGTTGTTGGCAGGCAACCTTGGCGAGTACTACACGGTGATGTTCGGTGCTCCAGCCGCTGGGATGGTGTTTGTCCCACTCAACACCAGGCTTCCAGAGTCAACTTTGTTGTACATCATTGACGACGCAGACTTGAAGTTGCTCGTTACCGATGATCAACACGCGGAGTTAGAGGCCGGTATACCGAAAGTTGTCATTGGTTCAAGCCAATGGGATCAAATGATGGCTGGGACACCTGCAAAGACAGTTGTCGATGTTCAACCTGAGGATGTCGCTATTCAGATCTACACATCAGGTTCAACGGGAAATCCGAAGGGCGTTTTGTTGTCACACGAGAACATCACATTTACGGTTCTCGAATACGGGGGCGCTCTGCCCGGCGAAGTGATGCTGGTTTCGGCACCTCTGTACCACAAGAACGCCTCAATGGCATCGAAACTCGCTTTCGCCAGCGGAGGGCGAGTAGTTCTACTCCCTCAGTTCTCGCCTGCCGAATATCTCCAAGCCATCACTGAACACAAGGTAACTATGTGTTCTGGTGTGCCAACTATGTATGCCCTCGTGACGGCCGAATTGCAGAAGACCGCCGAACACCATGATCTTTCTTCTGTGCAGCGAGTCCTGATCGGTTCGGCGCCCCTAACTGAGGCGTTGTTTGACGATGTTCAGGCGCTTTTCCCTCAGGCGTTGGTTACCAACGGCTATGGAACAACAGAAGCGGTTCTAGAGTTTGGGCCTCACCCTCAAGGACTCCCAAGACCCAAAATTTCTTTGGGTTGTGAACACCCTGAAGTCCAGCTGAAGTTGATCGACCCTGATAGCGGAGCAGAATCCGGTTACGGCGAGTTATGGGTTAAATCCAAGGGCGTCATGCTCGGCTATCACGGCCTGCCAGAGGCCAACGCCGACCGGTTAACTGACGGCTGGTATCACACCGGTGACTTGATGCGTCGAGATGATGACGGCTGGTACTTCTTTGTCGGGCGGGTGGACGACATGTTCGTCTGCGCCGGCGAAAACATTTATCCCGATTCGGTGGAACAAATGCTCGAACGGCACCCCTCGGTGCATCAGGCAGTTGTCGTCCCGGTTGAAGACGACCTCAAGGGTCAGTTACCTACGGCCTTCATTCGCTGCGAAGCTGACGTTCGCATAACTGTTGACGAGGTCAAGCAGTACGCTCTGAAAAACGGGCCAGCATACGCGCATCCTCGACACGTCTGGTTCGTTGATGAGATACCGCTGGCTTCGACCGCAAAAATCGATCGAGCTGCTCTCACTAAACATGCTCGAGAGCTCTTAACTCCAGATAGGGACGCCCAATGAAAGCAATTGTCTTTGATGAACATGGGTCAATCGATGTTCTGAAATACCGAGATATCGAAGAACCAGTTCTTCAACCGGGTCAGGTTCGCGTCGCCGTCCGAGCCTGTTCATTGAACTATCACGATGTTTTTACCCGGCAAGGAATGCCGGGAATAAAGGTTCCATTGCCGGGTATTCCTGGCTGTGATTGTGCCGGCATAGTGTCCGAAGTCGCAGACAATGTCGACGATTGGTCGATCGGAGATCGGGTTCTTGTCGATCCGGTTCGCTATGAAAACGGAAAGCTGTGGATGATCGGGGACACGTTGTGGGGCGCTTACGCGGAATATGTAGTCGTATCTGCCGAACAACTCATTTCACTTCCGGCAGATGTCTCGTTTGATGATGCTTCATGCCTGCCAGTCGCCTATGGCACCGCTCATCGGATGATGTTGACTCGAGGTGATGTCAACGCCGGAGATTCTGTTCTAATTTTGGGCGCGAGTGGCGGTGTTGGGACAAGCGCGTTGCTATTAGCCAAGATGCGGGGCGCTTCTGTAATTGCTGCTGCTGGCACCGACGAAAAGTGTGCCCAACTGTTGTCTTTGGGTGCCGACGAAACGATCAACTACAGCACTACCGATTTTGTGAAGTACTGCAGAGAAAAGACAGGCAGCCTTTTCAGCGGCGGTGGATATGACGTGGTCGTCAACTTCACGGGTGGTGATACGTGGGCACGGTCTCTTAAATGCGTGAAGCTAGGTGGCCAGGTACTGACGTGTGGGGCTACCGCTGGATTCGACCCACCGACTGATTTGCGTTTTATTTGGACGGCGGAGATGGATATCCGTGGGTCAAATGGTTGGCAACGCAGTGATCTTGATCAGCTACTGGACTTAACCAGAAGAGGCGACTTCTCCCCCGTGATTGACTCTCAAGTGCCTCTAAAAGACGGTGTTGCTGCTCACCAGGCACTGGAAGAACGAAAGTTCTTTGGCAAAATTGTGATTAACGCCGACGCTGCGGTCTAGATCAGGTATCTCACGAAGTCAGCCGGGGAACTCTTTCGGTCTGTTGTGAATAGGGAAATTCATCTGCAAATCCTGCCAAGAAGTTGAAGAGTTCAGGATTTGAACAGTCATCAGCTAAATCTCTGGGGAAGAGAT
>SGYJ01000031.1 GCA_004214275.1 Acidimicrobiales bacterium
CGGAACCAGAGGTGTGTATACGGGCTGACTGTTGTCACGATGCTTAACTAGCTTGCCGAAGACCTCGTTTATCCAAGAAATTATCTCGGGGGTACTGCGGAAATTTGTCGATAGCAGGAATTGCCCATCCCCATATTTTCCTTGGGCATCTAGGTACAGGCTGATGTCTGCTCGACGGAATCTGTATATCGATTGTTTGGGGTCCCCGACGAAGAACAGACGACCGGGAAGAGTCGGTGTGGTTTGCCACGAGGTCGATGATGCGATGTCGATTGGAGATGTAATTAGCGTTGCGATTTCGATTTGGATTGGATCCGTGTCTTGAAACTCGTCGATAAGAAGATACTTATATTTGTTGTGCACTTTTGACCGGATCAGCGGACCTCGGGTCGAGTCGTTAAGTATCTCCCGGGCTGAAACTAAGAGGTCGTGATAGTCAAGGCGACCCAGTTTTCGCTGTTCGAGTACACCGTCCAGTATGAAGTCTGTGAGACAAGCGGTGAGTCGACGAAGAATAAGGTCAGTGAGTGATGCCCGGAAGAAGATCACTTCCGCGGTGTAGCTCTCGAATTGAGACCTAAGGCTTTCTATGTCAGTCCAGTTGGTTTTTCGTCCCTTTCTTTTTCCTGAAGGCAACTTGGTGTTGGCAAGCGTGTCTATTTGTTGGATCTCGTCAAAACCGGTTTCGAGTTCGTGCACAAATTTGCGGATTGCTTCGAGACTTTTGGTCATGGAATCTGGATCAGCGGAACCTATGAAGGTGTTTTCCTGCAGAGCTAAGGCATGGCCCTTAGCAATAAGGTCTTCGAATTGAATGCCAGTGGGTTCGGGATGACTTGTTGATTTCAGTAAATCCCAATTTTTGTGTAGTTCGTTGGCCAATGGCAGCAGATCTTTGGCTGGATCGATGCCGAGTGCATCGCTGATCAATAGTGTCCGGGACCACTCGGGATCCAGTAGGAGCGAATCCAAGAATCTTTCGAATCTTTCTATGAATTCAACTTGGCTAGAGACTTCGTCAAGGACCTCGAAATTCGGTGGAAGTCTCGCCTCTATGGAGTGTTCGGTGAGGAGGCGCCGCGCGAAACCGTGCAGCGTCGAAATCGCGGCATCATCGAGTTTCGTCAACGACAGATCCAATCTTTCTCGTGTCGCTGGTTCGGAGCAAGCCGCTAAGAGTTCTTCGAGGCGGGATCTAATCCGGTGTCGAAGTTCTGCGGCTGCTTTGTTTGTGAAGGTGATTACGGCCACGTCGTCGAGCGACACATCAGAGGAGGTGACAAGGTTGATGACTCTGCCGACCAAGGCTTCAGTTTTTCCGCAGCCGGCACCTGCTTCTACAAACAAAGTCTTGCCATGATCAGACGCAATGGCGTCTCGTGCTTGCTGATCTGGAGGTATGACGTTGCTATTCATCGTCACCCCTTTCGTTCCCGGCAATACCGCCTTCGCCTCGAAGTTGTGTGTACGGGCCGAGCGAATCCAGTAGTGACAGTGCCTTCCATTTATCTTCTATTGCTCTGGTGCCGAGTTCGTCGGGGTCACAGAACACACATTTGCCGACACCGGTCCATCTGGATGAAGAAGGCGCTGGTTTGGGAGGAAATAGACCACCTTCTATGCCGTCAACGATGACGTCGATCGCTTCGTCGAACGCATCAAGAACCTCACGGCTGACCGGGTAACCCCTCGTCGCCCATCGTTGAGAGTCGCTGGTGAACCAATAGCTGGCGTGGACCTCGTTGACGTCCTGACCCAGATAGCTATTTGCTGCGACAGCGTAGAGAGGGAGTTGAAGTTGAGAACCCCCCAATATGGGGTCCTCAGGACTGAGTTTTTTGTAGCTATCGATTTTGCCGGTTTTGTAATCGACTACTACCAGAGTTCCCGCGTCTGTTTTTTCGACACGATCGATACTGCCTCTGAAATCCACGGTTCGTCCAGATGGGAGCTTGCGTTTAAGGGGTGGGAAATCACCATCCGGTAAACCGAATTTTAGTTCTGTAGCGACAACGGTTCCTCGTGGTTCTCTTTGGTGGTCGTATTTCAAGATCCCGACTAAATCGTTGAGTAGATGCTCGCGATCTCGATTCCAGAACAGTGGTCTTCCCACAAGACCCTGAGTTTCCAGTTCGGCTGCGACTTCAATGCCAATTTTTCTGATCGACGAAATGTCGTGTTCGCTGTATTGCCGATCGGGACCCGGCGGGGTGCCTTTGGAAACTTGGTCGCGGAAGAATCGGTCCGCAGCCTCATGGATCAGAGAGCCGCGAATGAGAGGCGAAATGCGAAATTCATGTCGAAAAGATTCCGGTTCATCAACAGCCAGGACGTAACGCATGAAATAGCTGTGCGGGCAGTCAACCCACTGTTTCAGACGTGTTGGTGACAACACGTTGGTCCGAACTGTTGTCGGGTTGACTAGGCCGCTGAGATTGCCATCGAACCGCGTAAAAAGGCTGCTATTGCGACCGTCAATCAACTGTCGACCGGCTTCGAACGACGAGGTGTTATTCAATAAGACCGTTGTGAGGTCCTGACCTTCGTCTCGGCTTTCCAACAACGACGCTAAGTCGAATTCCTGAGGTGATGCAGGAAAGTTCGAATTCCGAAGGCCGAAAATAAAGGATGGTTGATGCAGCGCCCATGAATGTCCTGGATCCCTGAAGGCTTCGAAGAGTGAAGGGGCTCCCATGAGCTCGGCCATTTGCTCTAACCACCGCGCGGGGTAGTTCTCTTTGTGCTGACGAAGATCACCACGTGGAAACAACAAGGTGCTTTCATTACATGACGATAAGGCGGCAAGAAACCGCCGGTAGTCATCGTTGGCGACGTCGCGGGATATGGAGAGCGCCCCATTGAGGCGGGCCCGATCTTCGTCTGAGATGACACCGTTCCTGCGGGGTGCCGACGGAAAAGTCCCTTCAGCTAAGCCAAGAATGAAGGTGTGTTCAAAATTGAGACCCCACGCCTGGCGTATATCGCCGACAAAGACACCTTGGCCGAGTTTGCCAACACGTTCGTTATGGTCTTCTAACTGCGTTTCTAAGCTTCGACGGAAAACGCTGAAAGTTGTATTTGGTTCAACTCTGGTCAGATTTTGTAACTGGTCCAGAACCTGTTCGACTACTGCGAAGTCGCCTTTGTGGGGTCCAACGTGGTTATTTGGCCCCAAATAGCGTTCGATGGCCTGCCTTAGCCAGGAACAGAGTCCCACCCAATCGGTAGGCAAGCTTTCAGGGTTCACAATATGGTTCAGTTCTGCGACGAAGGCCAACAGGTCATCGACTTCGTGTGCCCTTCTTTCGTGACGGCTTGCCTGACTGTCGTCTCCGGTGCGAACCCTTTCCTTTGCGGCGGTAGCTAACAGTTGTTCTCTGTGCCGGGAGAGTTTTTCTGACCAGTCCTCTAACCCCGCACTCACTCCGGCAGCTATGGCTGCTTGGGACCAAGAAACCGAAGGGGTGGAAAGTGGGCTGTTGACGTGCATCCGTGTTTGGGAGCTAGAGAGAAAGTCGAGGACAGCGTTGACGTTCAAGTTTTTGTCTGGCAAAGCCAACAAACTTGCGATGAAGCGGCCCAGCATCGAATCAGCAACTGTTCGAGATGAAACCCCACTGAAGCAGACTGCCGATTCGTTGAGGTGTTCCTCAAGGAGACGGGCATAGGGGTTTCGGTGCGGATAAAGAACCGCTATCTGACTGGCCGCAACACCTTGATCGAGCAAACCGATGACAGACCGGATAGTGGTTCGAACTTCGTCGTCGGGGTCACTCACTGAAATAATTGTGCTGGCTGAAGCGGGAGCGACGTTTGAAGACGAGAGTTGTGTGTTGAAAAGATTAGCGACCCTGTTGGAATCGCGATCCGCTTCTTCAGCCCCGGTTAAGCCGATTAAGGCCGTCATAGAGCTGGCCTCAGATAAGCGAGAGAGAAATGCTATTTCGGTAGTAGCTAGCTGTTGGGGGAGAAATAGCACCAATTTGCCGAAATTAGAGACTTGCTCCGCAGCCAGGTCCGTGGATCGAAAAAGATCGAACTCATCGAACCATTCGTCCTGGAGCAACTGGTTGGCGGCGCCGCAAACACGAACTACTTCGCTACTCCTCTCTCCTGACGACGCGAGTGCATTCAGATCACCCTCTTCTAAATCGCGAAGTTCGCGGTATACACGAACCAGCTCCCGTTCCGTTGCGCCGTGGTGAGCGATTGGTTCGAAGATGCCAGGGTCATCGGTAAGTATTTGGCGTATCGCGGCGCCGATGACAACACCGCGTACTGGCTGACGTCCTTGGGCTAGGAAGCTGTGACCAGCGACGGCTTCGGCAAGTCGGTACGAAGTTAAGAAATCTGTTCCAACCAGACCCGTGCCAACCCAAGATGTTGCCCCGTAGTCGCCAGTCGCCAGCTCTCTACGCAGAGTAACTGCCACGTAATTACTCGGGACTATGACGCATACTGACGCGAACACATCCTGGCTTTTGGCATCGTGAAGCAGTCGAGCGAGTCGCTCGTTAGCTTCACGACCAAAGCCGACTTCGCGAGCGTCAATCATTGCATCAACCATAGGGCCGGGGAATGACTGTGAAGTCTGACCAAAACAACTCAGACCTATGTGTCAGTCATCTTTGCAACCACAGGCGCCATGGCATCTACCTCACCTTCATGGATGACCCAATAACTTGTGCCATACAGCTCCCGGTATCGATGAAGTTGGTCACAAACGTCACTGATGGTTCCGGCGAGAACCATCGGGATAGTTCGCGCCTGTTCAGGGGACAGACCGAACATTGGCGCCATACCCTCAAACATTTGGTCTGCCTCTGAAGTGGTAGTGGTTACTGCTGTCATAAATGTGTTCATCTGCAACTCAATGTCGGGAAACCGATCCCCAGCGGCTTCTTCGACCCAATTGCGACGCTCCAAAAATCTCTCCCCAAGAGCGGACAACGCTGTTTCAGGACCTACAGATCCGGCGTGCAGTGACGCGTTAAGGCCAACAATGTTGGCTCGCAAAGCCGCTTCGGTCAGAACTCGTTTCCCGCCTCCGCCAACGATTATCGGTGGACCACCGGGCTGATATGGAGAAGGAGTACCAGTTAAGCCGCTGATCTCATAGTGGCTGCCTCGAAAATTGAAAGGTTCTCCGGACCACAAACCTTGAACAACCTCAATGGCCTCAATCATTCGATCTATACGAACACCGGGTCTGTCGAACTCGATACCTGCAGCTTCGTAGTCATCAGTCATCCAACCGGCACCAATGCCAAATTCGACCCGGCCACCCGAAACGACATCAAGAGTCGCGATCTCTTTCGCGAGTGTTACCGGGTGTCGGTAGTCAACGTCATACACCAACGCTGCCACCCGCAGAGTGGTTGTCGCCTCGGCCGCCACCGTCAAAGCAACTGTTGGCGCCCATTGGTCATCAAAATGGTCGGGACAAAACACTGTGCTGTAGCCCAGGTCCTCTATTTTGCGGACCGTTTCTCTGTACACATCACCTGAAGGAGATGTCGAAAATTGAACGCCGAACCGAAACGGATGCATTCCCGCACCCTAACGTGGTTCGATGCCCCCTCTTGCTCCGAATGAATACCCACCAGCTCTGTTTTTGCCATTAAACGGTGGAGTGGAATCAACTGAACTCACACGCGGACCTTGGAGTCACGGTGTAATGCATGGTGGTCCCATATGCGGATTACTTGCGTGGGCTATCGAAAAAAGACTCAACCGAGATGACCTCACGTGTACTCGACTGACGGTCGAAATACTTTCCGGAGTGCCCGTCGACACATTGATGACGTCGTCTGAGATAGTCAAAAACGGTAAACAGACCGCGGTGGCTGAAGCATCAATATCCCACCAGGGGAAATTGTTAGCCAGAGCTACGTCGCAGTGGCTTGCACAGCCGCAGCAGCTACGCGCGAACTCAGAAGAAGTTCCAGAGATCCCCGTAGAGCGAGCAGACCCGGGATCTCACCCTGATATGGAATACCCCCGACCCGGCTTTAACGCGGACGCTGTAGAACTACGAATACTGTCCGGTTCGACAGAAGAACCTGGTCCGGGCCGCATTTGGGCACGTCTGGATCACCGGCTCGTAGCAGGTGAATCACCGTCAATGTTTCAGCAAATAGCGACGTTGTCTGATCTTGGAGCTGCTGTCGGTTGGGAGCACTCTGATGACGACCAACCTTTCATAAATACAGACGTAACTCTCCAGTTGCTGAGACCACCTCAGAGTGAATGGGTTTTGTTTGAATCCTATTCCCAACGTGTATCGAGCAATCTTGCGTGCTGCAGGACGACCCTGATGGATCTCAACGGTCCCCTTGGATGGGTATTGCAGAGCCAAATGGTCGCTCCCGAGACTCTCCAATTTTGATGTGATGGTCTGTCACTTAACCCCAGTGCGATGGGCCTGAATCAGGAGAGCTCGCCGACAGCACCGCTATCTATGAGGGTGTCGATCTCGGCCTCGGTATGGCCTGCGTTGGCCAAAATTTCGCGAGTGTGCTGTCCCAACTTTGGGGCAGGCGCTTTAGGGCCAACTTCGGCGCCAACGAACCGCATTGGCGCCGCAACTGTGCGATATGGACCAATATCTTCGCTGTTAAGCGTTGGGAAGAGGGACAAGGCATCGGCTTGAGGGTCAGATGCCACCTCATGGAGTGCGAGTACGGGGCCCCAAATAATCCCATTGGAGTCAAAGATTTCCCCCCACTGGTCCCGACTCTTGTGGGATAGGGCGTCATCAATGGCAGCCACAATTTCTGGCATGTGTTGAAAACGCCCTCGAATATCTTGAAACCTTTCGTCGCTTAGAAGATCTTCGCGTTCGATGACTCGACACAATTTGGGCCAGGCACTCTCCTCAGGCATATTCAGGACAACCCATTTACCGTCGCCGCATGGGTAGCGATTAGCGGTTGGGATGATCATGTTCTCTCTTGCGCGAGGCCGAAGGGGAGCTCGGTCAACAGCTGTGATTGCGTAATCAGTCGCTTGAGTCCAAATGGCGGTCTCGTAAAGCGAGGTTTCGACTGTTTGAGGCTCCCCAGTTCGTTCAGCGAGCCGGAGTGCCGCCAAAATAGCCCCAACAAATGCCAGTCCGGTCGTGTGGTCGCCTTGTGCAGGTCTAGCCATCGGTACCGTTCCCGTCTCACCTTCGCGCATAGCGTCATACAAACCAGAGCGACCAAAAAAGGCGGTGACGTCGTAGCCAGGTCTGTGAGCTTCAGGCCCTCCTGTCCCGTAGCCAGTGAGGGTTGCATGCACAATTCGACTGTTGACCCTTTGTAGGGCAGAGGGATCCAGTCCGAATCTTTGTTGACGATGCTGCAACAGGTTGCACATGAATACGTCAGCTGCAGCTACCAAAGCGAATACGACTTCCATCCCTGCTTCGGATTCCAGGTCGATAGCTATTGATCGTTTACCACGGTTGGAAACGTCAAACTGATAGTCGAAATTTTTCTTTTCCTCAGCAACCTTGGCGGGCCGCCCCATGTCTCGCATTGGGTCGCCGGTTAATGGTTCTACCTTGATCACATTGGCTCCAAGATCAGCGAGAATCGCCCCCGCGCTGGGAGACGCCATCCAGTTATCAATTTCGACAACAGTCACATCTTCCAATGGTGCAGCCAATGAATTACCTCCCAAACGTCTAAAGGGAGACTAGTCAAATAAGCACTACAGCCTCAGAGTTGACCGGGTCAGACATCATCGCTTCTCAAGGATGAAAGCTTCAACCAAGCAGTTCTCGTCGTTGGTCGTTACTCTGCTGACATGCAGATAAAAGACAAAGTTGCCATCGTGACTGGTGGGGGTAGTGGAATTGGCGAAGCGTTGGCGAAACGCTTTCATGACGAAGGCGCCAGTGGTGTGGTCGTAGTCGACCGGGACGGATCAAATGCGGAACGTGTAGCACAAACAATTGGCGCTACCGCAGTTGAACTAGATGTAACGGACGAAAGTGGAATTGTTGACCTCGTCAACCAGACAGTAAAGGACCATGGAACCCTCGACATTTTTGTCTCCAACGCGGGATACGTAACCCAGGGTGGGGTGGAAGCCGACAACGACGAAATTCAGCGCATGTGGGAAGTCCATGTCATGTCTCACATATATGCAGCTCGAGCTTCGATACCTGTGATGGTGGCAAACGGAGGCGGCTACTTGCTGAACACCGCTTCAGCAGCTGGTCTTCTCACCCAGTTGGGATCGATGCAATATTCGATCACTAAAGCGGCAGCCGTTTCATTGGGAGAGTTCTTGGCCATTACTTATGGAGAGCGAGGCATTCGAGTCTCGATGCTTTGCCCACAAGCCGTAGAAACCAACATTCTTGCCAATAGCCCTGACCGTCTAGACCAAGACAGAGGCACCCCGGGAAGCGCAGCAGGTGATGGTGTCCTCACAGCCGAACAGCTAGCCGACACTGTCATTGAGTGCATGACTGAAGAACGGTTCCTTGTGTTGCCGCACCCTGAAGTCCAGACATACAGAGAACGAAAAGCTAATGACGTCGACCGCTGGATCAGCGGGATGCAGCGCTTCCAAAGCCAACTTTTCGCTGACGGTGATTTCACGCCAGCAGATTGGCTATTGAGCTAACAATGAGCAGTGTCCCCCTCGAAGATGACTTCGACACAGACATTTCACATCTACAAAAACTTCATCAGCGGGAATACGAAATTCGCTCCTACGTGAAAACACCCGAAACGATTCTGATTAGGGGAAGAGTAAAAGACACAAAACCGCCTGGCGTCTATTTCGATGATGACCCAAACCCGTTAGAGATTCACAAAATGGTGATCGACTTAATCATCGAGTTCCCCGACCTAGTGATAATCGACGCCAACGTGCGGATGGAAACCCACCCACATGGGCATTGCCCCAGCATTGTCGACCACTACCGGGAATTGATTGGCCTGTCCATAGCCCGCGGCTTCACCCACAAGGTGAGGGAATTATTTGGGGGACCGAAAGGCTGCGCTCACACCACAGCACTTCTCCAAGCAATGGCCCCCGTAGCCGTTCAATCCACCTGGTCGATGCGGATCTTGTCACCTACTGAACAAATGATTGCACCACCAATATCTGGGGACGCCACCCCGGAAGAAATTCGAACCCGGATGGCTTTCAACCTCAACACCTGTCACATATGGTCCGACCCAGGACCGATGTTCGACGCGATCGATCGTGGCGAAGAGGTTGCTCCACCCTTATGGGCAGTGCAGCGAGCCGATGAACTCGGTCAATCCTTAGTTTCTTGGCGAGAACGGATGGCAGGACGGTCGCCTACCAACCCCTCCAACTGAACTAGTTGTTCATCGAGATCGACGAGCCCACGCACGACCGAGGTAACTCGACGATTGCTCGGTTGTGTCTCCGACTTAGGTTGGCGCCTCTCGAAGAGATGCATGAAACCTTTCCCTTTAGTCAAATACGCCGTTGCGAGAAGAAGCGCCGCGTAAATGAAGCCTTCGGACTTCACCAAACCAACCCAGCCGTATTCGACTACCCAATTGCGGTCAATTAGCCATACCGGTAAGAAGATCAGTACGACCGCACCAGGGACTGCCGAAATGAGTCGGGAGCCTCCAAAGGCCATCGCCAGGGCAAACATCTTGATCGAAAGTTCTTCCGGGAAATGGGTGTAGTCATTGAAGTTGGTCGGAATCATCAATAAGCCACCAGCGAGCCCCGCCATGCCTCCACTCAAAGCAACCCCGTAAAGTCTCAGCCGATATACAGGAATGCCGAACGCGCGCGCTGCTTCAGGCTGATCTCGACTGGCAATAAATGCACGCCCGATCGGACCACGCAATAAACCCTGAACAAAGAACAGAGTTACCGCCACATATGCAGAAACGATGAAGAATTCCCAAATATGTTCATCGTTCTCTGCAATCCCTGTCCAAGAGGGTGCTACGAAAGCACCATTTAAGGTCACGGGTAAGTTGCCGTCTATCTGCCTGAGAATGATGGGATAGGCGACGGCTAACGAGAGAGTTAGGAGAGCCAAATAGGCTTTTGGTAGACGTAGAGAAGGAATAGCAACTACAGCACCAACTAATGTCC
Source organism: Acidimicrobiales bacterium (assembly GCA_004214275.1). Lineage (GTDB taxonomy): Bacteria > Actinomycetota > Acidimicrobiia > Acidimicrobiales > Poriferisodalaceae > MedAcidi-G3. The sequence goes on from SGYJ01000031.1 coordinate 10,090, forward strand.
CGGCCAAAAGTCCTGCGAGCGGCATCCACAGCACTGGCGCCCCGAAATCGTTTACTGCGTGCAACGCGGCATAGGCACCAACACCGACGAAAGCACCCTGACCCAATGAAAGAAGACCCAGGTAATGGGTCAATAGCACCAACCCGCCAAAAGCAAGTGACAAAGCAACAACGTTGGAGAGGTCAGTAACGATCTTGGGGGTCGCCCAAAACGCAACCCTGAGACACACAACGATGAACGCTGCAGACGCAATGATCCAAGCGGCGCGCTTCACCGAAGAAGTCTGCGATCCCAGAGCCATCATCGTTGTTGCCACGCTTCTGTTCGAGGCATCAGGCCTGAGGGTCTCACAAACAACACGATGATTAATACCAACAAGGCCCAAACCAAGGTCACTTGGCTGTCCACGAAGCTCACGTACCCGCCGAGCATCGTCTCAAGGAAAGCAAACAAGTACCCGCCCACGAAGGCAAGAGCTGGGCTACGTAACCCCCCTAGGGTCGCGGCAGCAAGGCCGAACACCAGCAGGCGACCCATCATGTCAGGTCGAACGTTGATCTCACCAGCTATAAGCCCTCCTGCTAATGCCCCGATCCCAGCCGCCAACGCCCATCCGAGCATAAGAACTCGACTCACCCTGATACCCACCAACAGTGAACCCGTGCGATTGGACGTGACAGCCCTGAACGCCAGACCGGCCTTTGTTCGCCGTTGCAGTACCGCTAATAGGCCCAACACAGCGATCATGGTTAACGTGATTCCAACGCTGTCGTGCCACAGACGCGCACCACCGATATCCCAACGATCTTCGGCGGTTTGAGGGAATGGAGATCCCAAAAACATCGTTCGTCCGCCCCATTGTTTGCGAACGAAAGCCCCCAAAAGCAGATACAAGCCCAATGTCGCGCCCACTGCGGCCACAGGGTCGGCGCTAATAGGCCGAACAATCACCCGCTCAGTGAAAGCGCCGATCACCATAGAAATAACTATTGCCCCGAGAATTGCTGCCCATACCGGCCAAGCCGCGCCTATCAGGTCAGTGTTGGACGAAAATTTCATATATGGGCTGGGACCCGTAGCAAGCACCAAAGCGATATAGGTGGAAAACATCGCGAGCTGACCTTGAGCAAGATTCAAAATGCCGGTCGAACGAAACACCATGGAAATGGCGACAGCCAGAGCCGCGTACGCGGAGCCATTAGCTAGAGAATCGAAAGTTCGTTGTAAGAACAGCGACATACAATACGAAGTTTGTCACTCTCGAACGTCGGAAGCATCAACCAACCGGTCATACTCAAATCAAGAGTTCATGTCAGGATGTTTTACGTGACAACAAGCCGCTACCTCGCTGACTACGCGATCACCTGCGACAGTGACTTTTCGCTTCTTGCTGACGTCGCAATGGATGTAACAAGCGGACGGATCTCATGGATAGGCAAAGAGACGGACGCGCCACCCCACCCTGGACCGACAACCAAACTAGGGGGTCTAGTGATGCCAGGACTGGTCAACAGCCATGCCCACACCCCGATGACCTTGGTACGCGGCGCGGGTGACGGACTCCCTCTGATGGACTGGTTGACCAAAGTCATGTGGCCTCGCGAAGGCCAGATGACACCCGAAGACGCCTTATGGGGAATGAGACTCGGGGCTGCCGAAATGCTCCTAGCTGGAGTAACCAGTACTTGCGAAATGTATCTATTCGAAGAAGCAGTCGTCGAAGCAGCACAAGAAGTTGGTATCCGTCTAGCGATGACTCCTGGAATAATCTCCGCCCTCCACGGAGACAGCTTCGGTGCCACCGAGAACCGAATAACCGACATAGCGGAATTCCACTCGCAATATCACGACCCTGACTCCCTGATCACCGTCGGCTTCGGACCGCACTCCGCCTACGACCTTCCATTAGAACTGTGTTCCGAAATCGCCGAGGCAGCGCGTGAGCTCAAAGCTCTTCTTCACATTCATGTGTGCGAAACCAAAACCGAAGGAGCCGAACTGGAAGCCCAAAATGGAGGTGAATCAACCGTTCAACTATTGGCCAATCATGGGGTCCTAGACGGCCGTGTGCTCGCAGCCCACAGCGTTTGGCTAAATGACTCTGACATCGAAACCTACGAACAAAAAGGGGTCCGAGTAGCACATTGCCCGGTAAGCAACATGAAGCTTGCGTCGGGACCGGCACCCATTCAGGCAATGCGCGCAAAAGGAATTGACGTTGGCTTAGGCACCGATGGACCAGCATCAAACGATGACCTTGACCTTTGGCAAGAAATAAAAGTTGCCCCCCTACTTACCCGTGTAACGACGCTGGATGCGTCATCGATGACGCCACAAGATGCTTTGACAATGGCCACCGTCGAAGGATCCCGAGCGATAGGCAACGACGACACCGGAATGCTTCAGGTCGGATCGAAAGCCGACTTCATCCGGCTCGACCTCGACGACCCTACATTTGTCCCCGTTACCAACAACGACGAACTAATTGCCCACGTCGCCTGGGCTGGCAGTGGTCGACATGTGACCGATGTGTGGGTTGGAGGCACCCAGGTCGTTGCCCAGCGACAACTCACGAATTTCGACCTTGAACAAGCCCTGCAGCAAGTCCAAAGCCGCGGTCAACGACTCGCTAAAGACTCAGGCACCTAACGCCAGCCACGACAACACACAATAAGTTCACCCATGAGCACCAACGCGCGTGCAACGATGGCCCCATGATCGGGATCATTGCGGGCAGCGGTTACTACGAACTTCCAGGCCTACTCCAACGAAAAGACGAACTTTTCACCAACGAATATGGCCAGGCCACCGTCTCAACAGGGATCTGGGACAACATCGCCGTCGCCTTCGTAGCCCGACACGGAGGCGATCACTCGATACCACCCAACGCGATTAACTATCGAGCAAATATCAGAGCACTAGCCGACCTCGGAGCCGCATCAGTGTTCGCCGTCAACGTAGTCGGATCGATGGTCCCCGAACGCGGACCAGGATCACTGTTTGTACTTGATGACTTCATCGAATTCACACAAGGTCGCCAGTGCACTTTCTTTGATCGCCCTGGCGAAGTAACACACACAGACATGACGGCAATATACGATCCGGAGCTCCGAGCGATCCTCATTCGCGCCGCCGAACTTGAAGACCAAGAAGTTAGCAACACAGCGACATATGTCTGCACCAACGGGCCACGGTTTGAAACGCCAGCCGAAATTCGCATGTACACCCAGCTCGGAGCCCATGTAGTCGGAATGACCGGCTACCCAGAAGTTGCGTTAGCCCGAGAAGCAGGTCTGCGGTATGCGTCGATAGCGGTCGTATCCAACCTCGCCGCTGGCATAACAGATGACGTCGTAGAAGAAAAAGAAATCTGGCAAGCACTGGAAGCAACCAAAGACCCTGTGTTCCGCATCCTCAAGCGAGCCACCCAGCTAAGCGCATCGGGTGAATGTTGAAACACAGCTCAATATCAGCGGCTGACCTGATCTCACCTGACCCACACCCGTTCAAATGGCGAATGGGTGTCAAGCCACTCAACCTCGAACAATGGCTCCTCGTCGATCAAGAACGCGACACCGACCTAGAAGAGATCGGACAACTTATCGACGACTACCGAGACGAAATCATCTACTGCGAGCCCAGCGCATACGAAGGCTGTGACGAACTGTCAATTGAAGTCCTACAACACCTCCAGCAAATACACGACCTCAAGACACTCAAGATCGACCAACAGGAAGGTCAGGCGCCCATAGAAGCCATTCGCCGTGTCGTCCAGGAAGACCTTTGCCTTCTAGAAAGAAGGCCCGAAGGGTGGACGATGACCGCGTGTGCAGTCGCGATACCAACACAATGGGACGTGCCCTCAAAGTACGGAAAGACCCTTGATGTAATCCACGAGCCAGTACCCCGATACGACACTGACTTATCTCAACCAATGGGCACTTTCTTTGACCGGCTGCGACCAGAAGCACCAGTCTGGAGAGCCAACCGCACTCTTACCGATGACCCGAACCTGAGACTGGCACCTCAACGGCGCCACCATCCCATGCGAGATGACATCAGTATCAACAATGTGGCCGATCGGGTATGGCTACGCGTCGAATATCAGACGCTTCGACGACTACCTCAAAGCGACGTCATCATCTTCACCATCAGAATTCTCAGACAGAAAATTGCTTCGGTAGCAGACCATCCTGAAACATTGATCCAACTCCTGAGTTCCTTGGCAAAACTGCCGAGTGAGGTCCGCAGCTACAAAGACAGCACCTGGCGTCACGCCCAGCTGATAAGAGAGTGGGCCCTCTCCACCGGTCAGGCAACCGAAGAAGAGCTTAACGAAAGCTAACGAACGTTCGTGTGTATACTGTGGGTATGCGGACATGGCGCGACATGGACGAATTCGAAGAGTTCCTAGATGCCGGAGGCATCGTCGAACCCAACGACGACATCCCCGAACCCTATCGAACCGCGGTTTTCCGCTTCATTGAACTCCACGCGAACAGCGAATATATGGGTGGACTCACGGAAAGAGACTGGATACCCAAAGCGCCGGGGATGCATCGAAAATTAACAGCACTGGCCAAAAGCCAGGATGAAATAGGCCATGCCCATCTCCTCTATATGGTTGCAGCCGATCTCGAGGTAAAGACCCGCGAAGAAATGATGGTGGACCTACTCGAAGGACGAACCCACTTTCACAACGTCTTTCACTACCGCGTGCATAGTTGGGCCGACCAAATAGCAGTGGCTTACCTAGTTGATGCGGCTGCCCTCGCTAGTCAACAAGCCATTTTCAAAAACTGTTCATACGGCCCATACAAGAGAATCCTCCGCCGGGTGATCACAGAAGAAGGATTCCACATGCGCAACGGTGAAGAAATGATGTTGTTGATGGCACATGGGACAAACACTCAACATGAAATGATGCAGGAATCGATCAACCGTTGGTGGCTACCATCGGTGCAACTGTTCGGCCCTGACTCCCGGCCAGATGATGAATTGCTGAAATGGCACATCAAATCAGAACGAAACGAAGACTTAAGAGACCGGTATGTCCAGAAATTCGTACCGCAACTACTAAACGGAGGTTTCACCATCCCGGACCCCGGTCTGAAGAAAGACCCTGTTGACGGCAAGTGGAAAATCAGTGAGATTGACTGGGAACCTCTCAAAAAAACGATGCGAAATGGGGGCCCAGACAGTGCCCGTCGAATTGCTGATGCCCGAAATGCTTGGGAGAACGCCGGTTGGGTCCGCACAGCACTTGATGCCGCCGCGAAGGCATCTACATGACCATCACAAAGGCAGCTCTTAACGCGGTGCGCTCCGCCGTCGCTTCAGTGAAAGACCCGGAGTACCCAGATCTCAACATTCAACAGCTAGGAATCCTCGAAGATGTCGTTGCTGACTCCTCGTCCATTCGAGTTGATCTTGTCCCCACAATTCTCGGATGTCCTGCTTTGGACATCATTGAACAAGACGTGGTATCAGCGGCTCGAGCTGTCGGGCACGAAGTAACCGTCAGATTTTGTCATTCGCCCGCATGGACACCGGATCGTATAAGTGATGATGCCCAAGAAATCTTGGCAAACGAGTACACCATCGCTATAACCCCCCGAACTGGAAACACAGAATGCCCACTATGTGGGAACACCTCATTGGAAAAACGGAGTGATGTCGGCCCAACGGCGTGTAGGTCTGTTCACTGGTGCCCGAACTGCCGCAACCCAATAGAAGTCGTGCGTTCCAGAAAGGCACAGGACTCGTGACGCGACGAAGCAGAGCCGACGTCGTCGACGCGGCACGGGTGCTCTTCGCGGATCAAGGCTTCCACGGAACGTCAATGCGCGACCTAGGCAAGGAGCTTGGCATTCGTGGCTCCTCCCTCTACAGCCATGTGGTTTCCAAAGATGAACTATTGGTCGATGTAGTGCGAGAAGCGGCATCGCGCTTCCAAATACTTGCCGATGAGGTAAACGCCATGTCGGGGACAGCCAAGCAAAAATTGTCCAGGCTTGTCCAAGGGCACCTCCGCATCCTTGTGGAAGACCCTCATCAAGCCCGAACCTTCCTCAATGAGATTCGATTCCTTCCTGAATTCGAACGAGAAGAGGCAGTCGCGATGTTTGACCGTTACCAGGAGACGTTTCGTGAGGTTATTGAAACGGGTCGCATTGGTCACGAATTTCGATCCGACCTAGACGTCCCGTTGACAGCCAACCTAATTCTCTCGCTTCTGAACGGCACAACAAGATGGTTCAACTCAGAGGGGACCTTGGACACCGAGACACTGGGTGATGAAATTCATCAGCTCCTTACGGGTGGACTCGCCTCTGTCTCAAAGGTCGACCTGACATGAAAACATACGAAGTATTTCTAAAAAAGGAAGGCAAAGATCCATTCAGTCACGCAGGCTCAGTCGACGCACCCGACGACGAACTTGCACTGACCTACGCGCGCGAAGCCTACGGCCGTCGCAGCGAAGGGGATCAGATGTGGGTTGTCCGTCGCAGCGACATCATCATCGCTGACGAAACGGAACTTAAGATGGCTGACCGAAAACACAAACACAATGACGGTCAGTTGCTAGCTGAGCTTCGTCGCACCGCTCCAAGCGGCGAAAGTTAACCAGATGGTCCCAACCGAAGAGGCCCGCGAACTTGTTCTTGCTTTCGCCGATGATGAACTATGCGTAGGACAAAATCACTCGTGGTGGATCGCCGTCGGACCTTTTCTAGAAGAGGATCTAGCATTCACATCGATCGCTCAAGATGAACTTGGTCACGCACGAGCCCTTTATTCGCTGCTCTCAGACGACATAGACCATCTGGCATATAGCCGAACCCCTCCGGAATACCGGTCCGCCCACATAGCCGAGTTCCTCTGCCATGACTGGTCCTGGGCGTTAGTTCGCCACGTACTTCACGATATAGGTGAACAGATCCGCTGGTCCGCTATCACCGATTCGAGCTGGAAAGAACTGGCTCACACGGCTCAACGAGCGCTTGCTGAAGAACATTTCCATGTACAACATGGTTTGTCGCTGATGCGTCGTTTGCTTTCCAACGAGGATGGCCGCCGACGTCTAGAACCGGTAATCCTAGAACTCGCACCCTACGGGAGGGAATACTTCGTTGACCCCGGCCATGGGCTGGTGGACGAAGGGGTGCTGACAATGTCAATGGCCGACCAAGAACAAGAGTGGGTGAAGCAAGTTTCGGGTTTGTTTGATGAATTCGACATTCCCGTCGATTTGAACGTCGAAATACCAGCCTTCGGCCGTTCAGGAGTTCGATCAAAAGATTTCGACTTGCTCCACGACGAAATGACCGCGGTAATTCGGATTGACCCGAAAGCTCAATGGTGATCAGACCGTAAAAGCTTGAATCTCGCGCCAAACCTTTTCTGGAGTAAGCGGCATATCCAAATGTCGAATTCCTAAATGGCTCAATGCATCAATAACTGCGTTTTGAATTGCCGGAGTTGCTCCAACCGTTCCAGATTCGCCGATCCCTTTCGCTCCGAGGGGATTGATGTGCGTAGGAGTTTCGAGAACAACTCGCTCAAACATCGGTAACTCGGTTGCTGAAATAACCGGGTAATCGGCAAAGTTGCTAGTAAGAGGGTTCCCGTATTCGTCGTACCGAAATTCTTCCACTAATGCCTGAGCGGCGCCTTGTGCAAGGCCCCCATGAACTTGGCCATCAGCAAGCAACGGATTCAGTATCACACCGGCATCGTCACACGCGACTAACCGTTTCAGCTCAACAGCACCAGTCTCAACATCTAGCTCTATTACGGCGACGTGCGTGCCGAATGGGAAAGTAGGACCTTCGGAGTCGAAGACCTCTTCGGCATGCAAAAGACGAGGCCCATCGGTCTGAGTTTGGGCGAACTTGGCTACATCTCGCCAGGAAACCCCAATAGATGGTGTCCCAACTACGTGAAAGAGACCACTGTCGGTGTTCAGAGATAAATCTTCTTCTGATGCTTCTAACAAATCTGCTGCAATTTTTTTTGCCTGTTCAACTAATAACGCTGATGATTCCCATATAGCGGCGCCGGCTAGCTGCACTGAACGTGAACCACCGGTGATGCTTCCCTGAGGGATTTCGTCGGTATCGCCATGCACCACTTCAATGTCGTCCATTGCGACTCCAGTCGCGTCGGCAATGAGCATCGCCCAGGCTGTGTGATGGCCTTGGCCATACGGCGAGGAGCCCGTCCTCGCCAAGAGTTTGCCGCCGCTGAGCAGTTCAACTCCTCCGTACTCTGAGCGGCCCGCACCGGCTGTGCGTTCCACATAAGTTGCCACTCCGATACCTAACAGGCGTGTCTCGTTATTCAATCGACGACGCGCTTGTTCGGTTCTGAGAACCTCATAGTCACTGGCGACAAGCGCAGCGTCGAGGCTTGCTTCGTATTCGCCGCTGTCATAGGCCGACCCGGTTTTCGTCACCAAAGGAAAATTCTGAGGACTTAGAAAGTTGCGTCGACGGACTTCCGTTGGGTCCATACCGATTTCCATAGCGAATGCGTCGACCGCTCGCTCAATCGCTGCCGCGGCTTCCGGTCGACCGGCACCTCGATAAGCGCCCGTTGGAGTGGTGTTCGTCACGACTGACACGGAACTAAAACCGACGCTTGGTATGTCGTAACAACCAGTCAACATCGCCCGGGCGTTAGCCGGTAACCCAGCGCCACCTGCGGGATAGGCCCCTGCTTCTTGAACTACATGAAGATGGTAAGCCGTGATATCTCCGGTCGCGGTTCCCCCAATGCGGCAGTACTGTACTTGTCCTCTGCCATGGCCGAGACCGACCATGTCGTCGCTGCGACTTGGAATCCAAACAACAGGGCGCTCCACTCGTTTCGAAATCCAACCCAAAATTGCCTCTTCGGGAGATGGACGTGCCTTAGCACCAAAACTGCCTCCGACATCGCGAGAAACCACTCGCACTTCTTCTCTCTCGATTCCCAGAATGGATGCAATCACTGCGCGCACCGGGTGAGGCCCTTGACCGGCGTTGAAACAATGGAGACGACCATCGTCGCGCCACTCCGCAGCTGCAACCCGGGTCTCGATGGGTGCTGGAGCGAGACGATTATTTACCGTTCGTACCTCGGTGACCACTTCACAAGAACCAAAATCAACTTCGAGACCCTC
>SGYJ01000032.1 GCA_004214275.1 Acidimicrobiales bacterium
AAGTAGAAACAGCAAAATGAAATTCCCACACCACGCAAGTGGTCGGGCTCGGTCGTATCGAAGTACCTACAGATGCACCTCATGCCGCACTTCCATTCATTGGGACGGCACCGTCAAGGCCTATGTCTCTGACGAACAGTTAACCGAAACCTGTGCCAAATCAACAGAAGGCCATACCTGCTAGAAATCAAAAAAGCAGAATCGTTTATAAGAGACTTCCGCAGACAAAGTGGAGGTCTCTTTACTTTTTCTCAGTCACAATGGGCCTATGAAGTTCTCGCAACTCAAGGTCAGAGACGACTTCGTTATCGAAGCTCATGAACTTGAGTGGCAGTTCTCAACTTCAAGTGGCCCAGGTGGCCAGCACGCTAACCGTGCACAAACACGCGCTGAAGTTCGTTGGAACATAGCCACTTCTCAAGCCGGCACTATCGAACAACGCACACGGCTGATCAACCTTTTTGGTGAACTCGTAACTATTCGTGCAGATCAATATCGCTCTCAGAAACGCAATAGAGATGAAGCGTTACGGCGCCTGTCTGCCAGAGTGCGCGACGCGCTAGAAGTTCAACGTCGGAGGAAGAACACTCGCCCAAGTAGGTCTGCGAAAAGTAAACGAACTGACGCCAAGACTCGACGTGGTCGACTCAAGCAACAACGTCAACGCCCATCATTGGATGACTGACGCCTGCCATTGGTAATTCTGTAGCTGATGGACAAAAAAAGTTGTGGGGATTCCCGGAACGTGTTCTCAGCGGGTAGAGAACCGACTATCCGTGCACTCGCGTACGTAATTTCGGAATGACTTCGTTGGCGAATCTGGTGAGGGAATCGTTCATAACAGAGGGCGCGAGACCTGGAGGACCTCCCCAAGTCACCAAATCAGTTATGCCGTGGTCGGTAATCAGTTGTTCTAGCTCTGCGACGCAATGGTCTACAGAACCAACGGTCCACGCAAGAGGATTGAGTGGGATGGGAGTGCGTGTCGTCTTCGGCCCTGATCTGTCAGCCACCTCAGATTTGTGATCGGTGCTCGCTTTAATCAGTCCTACATAAATATCTCGTCGGTACTGTTCAGCTACAGCGATAGGTTCCCACTCTTTCTCTGGGTCATCGGTGACGAAGACGCCTCTTATCAAGCCGACACGACGATCACCAATGTCTTTAACAGCAGCTTTCCACGGGTCAATAGTTAGGTGCTTTGGGCCTTGTGGGAGTAGGTGTGTTCCAAATCTCGCCGCCCGCTCTGCGCCGGCTGGGCTCGTAGCGGCGAGCCACAGCGGGGGACCTCCCGGTTGGACCGGATCAGGAGTGACTCGAAGGTCGGAGAATCGGTAACGCTTCCCTGCAAAACTAAAAGGCTCGCCGCTCCAGGCGAGTTGCAGAACCTGTAACGCTTCTTCGGTCAGGGAGACGCGACGGCTTATAGGAATATCGAATCCTCGGAATTCGTGTGTGGCGTAACCCATTCCCACTCCGAGCTCCATCCGCCCATTAGAGATGTTGTCAAGAATCGCTAGGTCTTCAGCTAAACGAACTGGATGTCGAAATGGCAAGAGACATATGTCGGTTGAGAATCTTATTCGGGCTGTTTTTGACGCTGCTGCCGCAGCAACGGGGACAAAGTTCGGTAAGTAGCCATCTTCGATGAAGTGGTGTTCGGTGAACCAACAAAGTTCTAGGCCGAGTTGTTCAGCGTGTTCAACCTGCTCAAAGGTTTCCGCGTACACCTGAGGCATGGTGATGTCGCTCCCAGGTGGACAGCGGAAGTCGTGGACGATGCCGAAGCGTAAGGGTGGAGTCATGACTCCAAAATAACTGCGTTTCCCCGCTCGTGGGACGAACAAGAAACATGAGTGCCCGAAACGTCTGTCGGCTAAGCAGCTCCCATATGAGTTCATGGAACAATGAGGTATGCCTACCACCCCAATCTTGGTCTTTGTCGCATTATGCGCTTTGGCTCTCGGCGTGGTGACCCTTGTTAGGGTGTCCACTAGTTGGAGCCGTGCGGCGAGACGTTTCTGCGTCTGGCTGGTGCTAATAGTTGCTGTTGTTATCGGCTACAGCGCGACGTCTAGTGCTCATGATCCGGTCTTTCTAACCGACGACCACTTTGCCCCTGAAATTGGACCTTTTCTTCCTGATGGAACCATTTCGTTTGCTATGTATGGTCGGCTTGCAGAGCCGACGAGTACTCAGGGTTTTCAAGCCCGAATGCAACAGGGACAATCTTTGAATCTCTCGCTGCTCGTTCCAGCGGCCCTCCCAGAGATTGGTTTCGAAATTGGATCGCTACCTGAGGTGAAAGTCACACGACCAGATCAAACTTCGTTCGTCTTGAGTGCTCAGTTTCGCGAAACCTTCCACGAACCTTTTACCAACACCACCTACCTGCGTTTGGCAGATCATCTGGAAGAAGCTCAACAAGGGGAATACAGCTTGCTGATTTCAGGTACAGCAGCTGGACGGTATGTGGTGTCAATAGGAACACTGGAAAGGTTCGGGACTGAGATAGGCCGCTACACAAGGCCTCTAGTTGTCGGGCGATCCACGAGTCCAGTAGTTGAGTGGTTTGAAACTAATAGTGGACCTGAGAGCAATGAAAACGTTGAGAGCCTAAAAAAGCTGAATGATGTGCCGAAAAAGGTCACTTCCGAACCGGGACCCGAACAAACCCGAACAAACCAAACCACTTCCCCGGGAGCAGCCGATACGGGCACGAATTGGACGGTTTTCTTCGTAGCCGCATGTGTTGCGCTGGCGCTTGCCGGTGTAGCGGTAATCCGAAAACGAAAGCCCTAGATGCTTGAATCAAATAGATGGAAGATTGCCTGCCCAAGACACAGAGTTCAGAAGTTTCTCGATACCTGTGAGATAGGTAATTCGCTTTCGGTTGCTATGTAGGGCCGTCAAGCAAGATGCCCGAACGCTCGAGGTCTTCGACTTGTTCTGAACTGTAACCCAGCTTTGTTTTTAAGATCTCAGCGTTATGTTCTCCGAGTAAAGGAGCTACTAGATCTGGTAGCTGACCGCCGGCGCTGAACTTCCAAGGGAATCCGGGGATAGGCACCGATCCGTGGATTGGGTCCTCGACCCACCTCACCATTTCGCGGGCGTTGAAATGTGGGTGGTCGATGGCATCAAGGGGGCTCAGAACCGGGCTCGCCGGTACTCGGTATTCTTCCAGATGGTTCAGGAGCGCTTCGTTCGTCTCGAAGGTAGACATCCACTCTTCTATAACGGGAATGAGCTCATCTTTTCGTTTCGCTCGATCGGACATTTCCGCGTAACGAGGATCGGTGATCCAATCGATCCGATCCATAGCACGACAGACATTCTCCCATTGGAAGTCCAGTGCGAGCATGGCGATCCAGTCATCTGGCCCCCGAAACAGTCCGACAGGAAAAACCAGTTCATGGTGTTGTCCCATACGTTGTGGGACGAAATCGCCGTCACTTAGGTGCCAAGCTTGAAGAGCGATCTCATGATGATGGAAAATGCAATCGACCATCGCAAGATCCAGGAACTGGCCTTGTCCTGTTCTTTCTCGGTGAAATAGCGCGTACCCCAGTCCAGCGAATCCGTGAACAGCAGCATTGTTATCGGCGATAGCACTCCAAACCACACCAGGTGGCTCTCCCGGTGACCCTGTCATATGCATAAGGCCTGATGCTGCTTGGGCGATGAAATCGAAACCCGGCTTATTCGCCCATGGGCCGGTGCGACCGAAAGCCGAAACTGAGATGTAGATAACGCCAGGGTTTAGGGCTTTGATCGACTCGTAGTCCAGTCCACGGCTACGTAAGGTCTCGGCGGTTCCGAAGTTCTCGAGAACAACGTCAGCCGTTGACGCCAGATCCCGCGCTATTTCGAGCGCTTCATCGCGTTCCCAGTTAAGGGCGATGCTCTTTTTGCCTCGGTTGTGTTGAATAAAAAAGCCACTTCTCTGGTCTTTCAAAATAGGCAACAGACGCCCACCGTCTCCCGTTGGACCGATTTCCACTTTGGTGATGTCCGCACCCAACTCTGCCAGCATGCGAGTTACCCCTGCCCCCGCCAAATACTGACTGAAATCGACTACGTGGATGCCATCCAACATCAGAGTTGATTCTTCTTCAGTCACTCTCACCCCCCGGTAAGTAGCATCGCAAACTTAGTTTGAGAAGGGGTAGGTGTGACGAGGTTGGTCAGCAGCATCTACACACGGACCTCTAATACACGTATTGTGAGATGCAGTCTGAGATGCGTTAGTAGATCGACCCCAGGGAACTTTATGTTCCGACAGAAGGGGTTGAGACGAACCATCCGGCGAACCGCGACACAATTACTTGGAGCCACTAACCCGATGGCAAAGAATGTTTTAGGTACTGACCTTGAGGACTGCAGCAGAGACCCGTTAACCGGCTATTACAGGGACGGCTGTTGTAATACCGGGCCAGGCGATATGGGAGTTCATACGGTGTGCGCCGTCGTCACCGATGAATTCTTGGAATTCTCAAAGAGCGTTGGGAACGATTTAAGTACCCCCCACCCCGAAGCGGGCTTCGCCGGACTTCAAGATGGAGACTCATGGTGTCTATGTGCACCCCGATGGCAGGAGGCTCTCGAAGCTGGAGCTGCGCCGAAAGTCCGATTGGCGGCCACCCATATCGCCACCCTTGAATGGGCGACGTTGTCAGACCTCCAAGCTCACGCCATAAGCGGTGATCTAGGCTCTCAATGATGCCTTCTGACCCTGTGCAAATCACCGTTTGGTCCGACTACCTCTGACCTTGGTGTTGGGTTGGGGCGGTGCGTCTTGACGAGCTAGCCGAGCAGGAGGGCGACGCCATTGCCATTGAATGGAAGTCGTTTTTGTTGCGCCCTCAACCTGAGCAGAGAAGCCTCGCAGAATTCACCGAATACACAAAAAGTTGGGAACGGCCAGCAGGACTCGAACCGAAAGCTGAGTTCCAAAGCCCGTGGTCGGGTACCAGTCCACCTCCGTCGCACTCTCTGCCAGCAGCTATAGCAGGCAAAACGGCTGCCACATTTGGCCAAGAAATCTGGCGTCGATATCACAACAAACTGTTGCGGGCCTACTTCATCGAAAACCGTGACGTTTCAAGTTCTGACGTACTGCTAAAAGTTGCCCACGAAACAGATATCGACACAGATGCATTTGAAGAGGCCCGAACGGCGAGCGAAGAAGAGTTTGAGAAGCAAGTTTTTGCTGAGCACAACGAAGCTTTAAGTAGCGGCATCAACGGTGTACCGGCGGTTGTCATCGATAACCGATTCTTAATCTCAGGCGCAGTTGAGGTGGAACAGTACCGAAAGGCTTTGGCTCACTATCGAGAAATTCGGGACAAAGAAAACAACGACTAGCTATTGCCCACTGGCCGTAACTCATTGGGGTCTGGCTCTGTGGGGAAGTGGGCATAGACTTCTAGGTGAGCAAAGGACCATATGGACGTAGACCCTGATACCTGGCGTTGGATCTGGTTGGTGATCGCTGCAGCGCTCATCACCGGCGAAATGTTCGTTGCAGGAACGTTTATTCTGATTCCGTTTGGTATCAGTGCGGCTGTCGCCATGGTCTTAGCTTTTTTCGGAGCGCCCCTGGTGGTCGACTGGATTGTGTTCGTTGGTCTCGGAGGTGCTCTATTTTCGGTCTTTTGGCGAAGAAGCAGAATCTCGATAGCGGCTATGAAGTCGCCACCAGGAGCTGGACATGACCGATTGATCGGAGCTTTTGGCCGGACAATAGAAAGCATTTCCGGAGACCCTGCAACATCGGGTCTAGTCAAAGTCGGTGGCGAAGAATGGAGAGCAATCTCCGATCTCGGACCAATCGATGCTGGCTCCACTGTCGAAATCACCGAAATACGAGGCACCCGAGTCGTTGTTCGTAAGACTCCCGACGAAGGATCAAAATAATGTTTACGTACGTACTCTTGGCTGTTATCGCCATAGTTGTTGTTCTCTTCCTGGTCGCTGGCGTGAAGATAGTCCGACCCTATGAACGAGGAATTGTTGAACGCCTCGGCAAGTACAAAGAGACCAAAGAATCAGGGCTTCAGATCATTGTCCCGTTCATTGACACCATCCAACGGGTAGACATGCGAGAGCAAGTCGTCGATGTTCCACCTCAAGAAGTAATCACCTCCGACAACGTTGTTGTCTCGGTAGATGCTGTGGTGTTTTACGAACCGACCGATCCCCAGCGCCTCGTTTATAACATCGCGAACTTTGTTCTCGCAATTACCAAGCTGGCCCAGACCAACTTGCGAAACCTTGTAGGAGACCTGCAACTCGACGGAGCCTTGACTTCTCGAGACCGTATCAACGCGGCCCTGAGAGAAATACTTGACGAAGCAACGGACAAATGGGGAGTGCGCGTAGTTCGCGTTGAGATCCAGCGCATCGACCCACCGCCAGATGTAATGGCCGCTATGCATGAACAGATGAAGGCTGAACGTACGAGGCGCGCAACCGTTACCGAAGCTGAAGGGTTCCGAGAGTCAGAAATCACCCGAGCCGAAGGTGAAAAACAATCCCAAATTCTTGAAGCAGAAGGCCAACGGCAAAGCGCGATTCTCGCCGCCGAAGGTGAAGCACAGGCGGTACGAACTGTCGCAGAAGCCGAAAGTTACCGGTTGCAAACTGTTGCAGCAGGAGAGGCCGAAGCCACCCGCCAAGTCTTTCAGGCCATCCATGACGGAGACCCAACCAGCGATGTTCTAGCTGTCCGCTACATCGAAGCTTTAACTCAGATTGCTGATGGCAGGGCAACAAAGATCGTTGTTCCGACAGAGTTCAGCGGAGTGTTAGGTGCAGTGACTGGGATTGCAGAGGCCATGCGTCCGATGGTCGAAACCGACGAAGAACCGGATCCTCATCCTGTGAATGAATCGAAAGATATGGATTCGGAGTAATAGGCCTTCGTTGACCTAGGCTCTACGCCTGTGATTTCAGAAGCAGCGCGTCGAAAACATGATGAGGCCGAAGCTGCTGGTGAAGACAGCTACATAGACCCGGACACTGGTTTTCAGGTATTCACAGCTCAGTTTTTGAAGCGCCGAGTTTGGTGTTGCAGCACCGGGTGTCGTCATTGTCCTTGGTAGACGGGACATAAGTGCCGGCTACTAGGCAAATCTTTCGCTGCTTTAATGACTGATCTCGAGGCCACCAACAAACCCTGAGAACGCTGGCATATTAAGTTGCCTTCCATGAGTATGACTGATGAGCGGCGAGAAGAACTAGAAGCAGAAATCGAAGCCTATATGGGCCGGTACAACGAAGCTTTTGTCAGCGGTACCCGCGATGACCTGCAAACGTTGGTGCATTTGCCGGTCATATACGTTGCCGAAAATGAGGCACAGGTTCGCGAACGGTACCCATTCGATCCCGAAAAGATGCGCGAGGCCACTGGCTTTGACCATCCCCAAACCGAAATTCGGATCGTTCACCTTGAAGAAACCCGTGCACACCTGACCATAGAAGGCACCCGGCATCGCAAAGATGGATCGGTGATCGAGTCGATCGACAGCTTTTACATACTTCACAAGAAAGAGGGTGAATGGGGAGTATCAGTTTTTTCTGGCATTAGAGGAGCTCGATGATTTCCTACCGAACTTTTGAAGCGCTTACCTCCACCGAAACTTCGCTCTGTGCACCATTTACTCGTCGGAACTTGATCTGAGATGCCTAGTCTGCGGTTACTGGCCTAAGAAGGACCGAGACAAAGAGGTTAATTTTCCGTATGGGACCCCTTGAAGGTATTCGAGTACTGGACTTCACCCGCGTAGTAGCTGGGCCGCTAGCTACCCGCATACTCGCCGACCAAGGAGCAGAGGTCATCAAGGTTGAGCCCCCCGAAGGTGATCTGAGCAGAACGTTTCCTCCACTACTGCAGAACGAAATAACGCCATACTTTGCTCAACAAAACGCTGGCAAATTCTTCTGTTCGTTCAACTTGTCACACGATGAGACACCACAACTCGTCGCTGAACTCGCGGCTCAATGTGATGTGATCGTCGAAAATTTTCGACCGGGTGTAATGGCAAAATATGGGTTGGACTACGAGAGCCTTAGTAAAGAAAATCCCCGACTCGTCTATTGCAGCATCACAGGGTTTGGTCAGACTGGGCCCTGGGCAAACCGGAGAGCATACGCACCCATTGGGCATTTGGAATCGGGGCTCATCGAGTACGACCAGAGAAAGAATGATCGACCAGCACGCCAGCCTTCTCTAGTGCTTGGCGATTCGGTAACCGCGTTGTCGGCAGCAACATCAATTAACGCAATGTTGGTTCAAGTCGAACGGAGAGGCATTGGCGGCCACCTAGACGTGTGCATGATCGAATCACTGGTCTATATGCAAGAGTGGGTATCAACAGAACTAGCCGGCGGCTGGGACCCCACAAACGGCGGCTTCTGTCACGAATCGCCGATCCTGGAGTTACCCAATGGTGAACTATGGGGAATAGCCGGCAGTCCCGTGGCTTGGTTTCCAGACTTAGCTGAAGCAATGGATCGACCTGAATTGATTGAGGACCCCCGCTTTGCCGAACCCGCTGCACGGGACTTACATAAGGACGAGATAATCAGCATGTTGACGGACTGGGCTGCAAGTTTCGAAAATTTCGATGGCTTCTTGTCAGCCCTCGAAAGCAATTCACCCTTCACCGCAGCCCAAATGGTTTCAATAGATGACCTTGCATCGTCAGATTGGGCCAGACACCGCGAACTTCTTACCAACACGAACCTGAACTTCAAAATCCCTGCCCGCAATGCGGGCGGAGTTGATATTGGGACCAACGGTCGAGTCGCGGCAAAGGGGGCAGACAATGAATCTGTGCTTAGTTCGGTGCTGGGTTATTCCAAAGAGCGGATTGCTTCGCTAGTCGACTCCAAAGTGCTGCTCTTTGAAAACTAGAATTCTTCTCCTCGAAGCGAGCTTGTGGGCCTGACGGGCGAAGGAACGCATTGGCGAAAAGGTGATTCAGATGTCGAAACTTTGGACGGCCTGCGCCTAACTCCAGGTCTGGTAAGCCTCGGCGCCGCCATCTAGTCGGAAACGCACAACGTCTGATCTACGCTGCATTCGTATGCCAGATAATGAACCGATGGATCATGTAAGGAGAAATCGGACTATTTGGGATGCATGGGCCCCCGACTGGCTCGAGAGAGGAGAACATTCCTGGGCTAAGACTGAACCTTGCTGGGGTATTCATCAGATCCCGGAATCCGATGTTGGTTTATTAGAAAAGTTTTCTCAGGGAAAGGTAATCGAATTGGGTTGCGGTACGGGCTATGTGTCGGCTTGGTTGAGTCGTCTTGGGGGACACCCAATCGGAGTGGATAACTCTCTAGCGCAGCTCTCCAATGCGCACCAATTACAGGATCGTTTTGATCTGAGTTTCCCCCTAGTTCACGCAGATGCTGAATGCCTTCCATTTGTTGACGAGTCATTTGATTTCGCTATCTCGGAATATGGTGCGGCAATCTGGTGCGATCCTTATCGGTGGATCCCTGAAGCAGCGAGGGTCTTGCGCTCTGGTGGGCGACTGGTCTTTTTAGGAAATTCGACACAAGTGATGCTTTCAGTACCTGACGACGACGGTCCAGCGACAACTTCACTACATCGTCCTCAATTCGGTATGCACAGAATGGAATGGGAAGACGACCCCGGTGTCGAGTTCCACCTTTCACATGGCGATCGGATCAAAGTTCTTCGAGCCAACGGCTTTGAGGTCGAAGAACTCATCGAGCTTTACCCGTCGAGCGATTCTTCGGAGAGTCCACACACCTATGTGACACTCGATTGGGCAAGAAAATGGCCCGCGGAAGAAGCCTGGATAGTGCGTAAAACCTAATGGTTTCTGCAATAAGAATGAAGAGATGCTTGTACCCATAGACAATGCAACAGACCCTCGCATCGACGTGTTCCAAGGTTTACGCGACAAGGCGCTGCGGCAAAGACTCGAGTCACTCGACGGCGATCTTGCAGGCCTTTTCATTGCTGAAGGCGACATAGTGATCAACAGGGCAATAGCCGCTGGATACAAGCTGCGATCTGTACTGGTAGATGCCAAAAGAAATCAACCCCTACCGAAGGAATTCGATGATGTTGACGTGTTCGCGGCACAAGAACAAGTCCTTGAACACATCGCGGGATACCACTCCTACCGCGGAGCCCTGGGATGTTTCTATCGCAAAGACGTTCACACCCTCGACGAGTTAATAAGTGACGCATCGCTGAAATCGTTGGTCATCGTGGAAGGCATCAATAACCCCACAAATTTGGGGACAATCATGCGGTGCGCCGCAGGACTCGATATTGATGCTCTGCTTCTTAGCCCCGACTCAATCGATCCGCTATCGCGCCGGTGTTGCCGAGTATCTATGGGAGAAGGGTTCACCATCCCATATGCGTGGCTCACAGACACCGCCGATGGTGTCGCCGCGGTAACGCATGCTGGCATCGAAGTTTTGGCGATGACTCCCAATAGGGACGCGACCAATATTGACGCATTGGAATATGCGACCGACGACCGAGTCGCAGTAATGCTTGGAGCCGAAGGCCCAGGCCTCACCGAAACAGCAATGTCGATGGCCACACGCCGGGTAAGAATTCCGATGTCAGGAAGTTCTGACTCGCTTAACGTTGGTAACGCAGCTGCCGTTGCTTTTTATGCTCTGCGCCAAGCTCGAAAACTTTGAGGCACCCCATCTAATGGTCAGAGCCAAAGAAGAACGAACTAAGGTCTGATTGTGGATCAGATCTGCGACGACATAGTTGCTGAAACAGAGGCACTGTCTAGCGTTGTTCAAGATTTAACTGAAGACCAGTGGCGTGCACCAACGGTTGCCGAAGGATGGGATACCCATGAGACGATCCTTCATCTAGCCGCAGCGGATTGGGCATGTCACCTAACACTGACCAACTCCGAAGCATTCGTGGTCACTCGCACTCGGTTATCGGAGGGCGAAATTTCATTAAGTAATTTGGTCGGTGCCGAAGTGTTAGGAATGTCAGGCCATGACCTGTGGCAGTGGTTTCTCAACTTCCGTACTGAGATGATCAACGCATTTCGAACAACCGACCCAAAGGCTCGCATCACTTGGCTCGGTCCAGATATCGGCGCTCGTTCCTTAGCTACAAGCCGATTACTCGAAACGTGGACCCATTCTCTCGATTTGGCAGACAGCTTCGGTCTCCAATACCCGCGAACGAACCGCCTTCGCCATATCGCTCACATCGGAGTCGTCACCCGAGAATTTAGTTATGTCAATCGCGGTTTAGCTCCACCGAGTCAACCGGTACGGGTTGAACTCACAAGTCCCAATGGCGAAATGTGGAACTGGGGACCTGAGGACGCCACCAGCAGGGTCACTGCAAGTGCCTACGAATTCTGCAAGGTGATAACAAGGCGGACACCGTTTCTGGATTCCACAGTTCAGACTCAAGGCGCGTCTGCCGCTGAGTGGATGGAGATCGCCCAACCATGGATCGAACCGCCTCGAATAAGCGATCAAGCCTAGATGGACGACGAAGAAGTAGAAGAACACCGTCGAATAGCCGCAATTTTAGCTAACCACGCTCGGCATATAGAAATTGACCCTGAAGGCTTGCTGGCTGCGGACGATGAGGACAGCCTCGACGAAGATCCAGACCCAGCTATTGGAGGACTGATGAAGGATTTCGCTGAAAGAGGCTTAAAACCGACAGCACCGATTGAAGCAACTCAAACCATAAAGGCATCTGCTTCAGATGTTTGGGCCGTGATCAGCGCCCCGGGCAACTTAACTAATATCCACCCGTTTTGTTCAAGTAATCCTGTTGAAAAATGGCCCGGCATCGGAGGCCAGGACCACGTCCACTACTTCAGCGGTGTTCACTACCAACGCGATGTGTTGACATGGAACGAGGGCAGTGGTTACGAGCTACTGGTTGGGCCTCCTTCAGGGAAAATCGCGGCGGCGCGTTGGTGGATTAAACCAACCTCAAGCACCAGCTGCGGTTTCGGCATAGAGGTGATCTCATATGTCCGCTCAGACGTAGATCCTGAACGGCGAGCGACCTATGAAAGAAAAATGATTCGTGAAGCAACTCCGCCGTATCTTCGAGCTGTCGTAAGTGGCGTCGCCCACTTCACTGAAACAGGAGACCCGGTTAAGCAAAATCAGTTTGGCTCTCATGATATTTACTCGCCACAAGTCACCATTTCCTGATGAGTATCCGGCAACAACCCCAGATCGGATTCGAGTATTCGAACTACTCGAAGAATTAACCGCGAGAAAAACTCTCAACGGGCGGCTGTTCACGGGTCATACCTCCGCAGAGAACGGGGCGCCGTCATCGTCGCCGAAAACGATGATGGGATTCTGGTCGTAGCTACCGTCTCTTATAACTTGACGATTTGTTACGGGTTAAATACTGCGACGCTCCCATAGGCACTACTTGCGCCCCACTATCGTCAAAAAGTTTTGCACCCTAAGCCCCCGCGTTGGATGCGGCCACCTCAATGACGGTCAGGCCGGAGAAGGTTTTCGCTGCGCTGACTATTGGTCATCGTCTAGGTTCGGCTGTTGTTTCGCAGGAATTGTGGGGTGTCGACCTGCGGATTGAGGTGCATCAAATTGGTATATGAACAAGCACGAAATTGGTTTCTCGCCAATTGGGATCCATCACTGTCGGTCAAGAACTGGTGGCGACTATTAGCTGAGTCAGGCTGGGGTTATCCGCACTGGCCTGTTGGACAATTCGGAAAAAGCATGAGTCGTCAAGAACACATGGAAGTGGAACGCGCTCGGGTATCTGTCGGGGCTTTCGGAGTTCCCAATGACGTGAGTGTGACGCTCGTAGCACCAACACTGATGGAGCACGGCAACGAAATACTTCTCAACAGGTACCTAGAACCAATTGCGACCGGCCAAGAAATGTGGTGTCAGCTCTTCAGTGAACCAGACGCAGGGTCCGATCTAGCTGGACTAAAGACGTCAGCTGAACGAGACGGTGACCGTTGGATCATTAACGGCTCCAAAGTGTGGACCACAGGTGGTCACGCTTCGAGAAGAGCGGTTCTCATGGCACGCACCGACCCGGGCGCCGACCGTCATTCAGGAATCTCTTTCTTCATCCTCGACATGAAACAACCAGGAGTCACGGTGTCGACCCTTAGAGACATGACAGGAGACGAGGAATTTAACCAAGTGTCATTAACTGACGTAGAAGTCGACCATCAAGACGTCATCGGTGAGTTAGGCGAAGGCTGGAGGGTCGCAATGACCATGCTCCAACATGAAAGAGACGCCGATGCCGTTGGTCACGACGGTGGTGGTGACGTAATCAACCAGGTTGACCTCACAGCGCCAGTAGGAGAAGTGCAAGATGAACAAAAACAGGGAGGAACTACGTCTGGGTTCTTTTATGCCACAGGGTCTGTAAAAGACGATGTGACCTTCAATCTGCTCAACCAGCTTGCGCCTAACCGAGACCCGGTTCTACGGGACGCTGAGACGGTCGCCAAGGTGAACCGCAATCTATTAGATCTCAATGCAAGCCGCGATTTACACCCATCGATCGGCAAATTACTCAATGCTGCCTTATGTCGCGAGCTCCGAGATCTTGGATTCGCTGCCGGACCGGCATCACAACTCGCCCATGGCGATGCGATTGACGAAGGGCATTTCCTTAAATCGGGGCTGTTCGCGTCAGGAATGTCTATAGCCGGCGGCACAGACGAAATACAACGAAACATCATCGGGGAACGAGTACTTGGCTTACCTCGAGAGCCTGCCGTAGAAGCAAATACCAGCCGTCGGGAACCGTGAACCGGTCGCCCTGCATAAACAAAGCAAGTTAGGTACCTATGACGTATTCACATAGCGAACTATCAGATCGGCAAGAGATCGTTGATCTGCTATCCGCGTACTGCCGAGCAATTGATGACAACCGACCAGACGATGTTATAAGTCTCTTTTCAGAAGACTGTTATTTGGATTACGGCGGACAACTCCCCATTGTTCAAGGTCATGCTGCTGCCCGAAAATTTTTTGCAATTGGAACAGGTCGTCTCTATGCAAAGTCAGCTCATTTCGTATCAAACATCGAGGTGTCCTTTCCAGACAAAGACCAAGCGGTCGCCTGCTCGTATGTCAACGCATGGCACGAATTTCAAGACCATCAACCCGACGCATGGATTTTCGGACGGTATAGCGACGAACTTTCACGAAGTGATGCAGGTTGGCTGATTCACAAAAGGACTTTCAGATCGATGGGAGACCACAACTGGGTGGGAGAGATGTCCTACGTCGAGCGCATGGGACCCGATCAATAGGTGATTCGGTCTTATCTGATCGCCCAAAAATTCCAGAAGGTCACGAATTTGTGAAATTTCGGCGGGGGGCCTGGTCAACCTTGATGTTGAGTCCCCGCGCACCGAACTGCTCAACCTTTCGCGACGAGAAACGCCAGGCATCGTCCTCAAACGCGAAAAGGTCGATATAGCGACCCCAGAACTCAAAGTCAGTCCCGTCATGCTTTCTATGCCACGCGTAGACATAGGAAGTTGCTGTGGCTTCGCTCGTGGAAGTGCGGTTAATTCGAATGTTGCTGATGTGATGAGAGGTGGCAGTGAAAAGTTTTAAGAGTTTCGGCAAGAGTGCCTCAATCTGTGCCCGACCTTGGACTGCGTTTCCTTCGTCGAATATGGCGTCTTTGCAGAACAGTTGAGCCCATTTCTCGCTCTCCCCACTATCTACGTATTCTGCGTAGCTCAAAATTGTTTCAGTGATCTCGGCATGCGCATCAGCGTCGCTCATGGTTTCTGGATCAGACATATCAAGAGAATATTGCCATGGGAGCATGCGGTTCCTTTCGCGAACCGCTTATTTGCTATGCGTCTGGCTCAAGAGGGTCCTTCTTGACTCCCTGACGGGTTCCTTCAAGAAAAGCCGTTCTTGCCGCGGACCCTGTGCCTTCCATGTTGAGTTGGAAGATATAGCTCTGTTCGAAACGCATAGCGTTCTCGATGTCCACCGCTTCGAGACTGTCCATCGAAGACTTCAGATGGCGCATGAGGTCGGGTTGTTTGCTGGCGATTATTTCGGCGATATGGTCCGTGCGGTTTACGAGTTCTGATGCTGGCACCACCTCTGTAAGTGCCCCTCTCGACCATAAATCACGAGCTGTAATGGGTTCCGCAGTAAACATTAGATAGCGCAATGCTTGGGGTGGAAGCATTCGAAAGCCCTGCGCTGCACCTCCGACAGTGCCGTTGTCTATCTCTGTCCACTGGAATAGAGCCTCTTCGTTAGCGATTGCTATGTCAGCGCTTCCAACGACTTCTATTCCTACTCCGAGGCAGTAGTCGTGTATTGCGACGATGACAGGAATTGGACATTGAGAGATAGCGGTGCAAGCTCGAGCCGACTCCAAACATTGTTGAAGGATCCCTTCGTGGCCTGGTAGTTGATCCATCTCTTTGAGATCACCGCCAGCGCTGAATCCTTTGCCTCGAGCGGAGATGACAACGACTTTGTCACTCTCTGAAAGAGACGTCAGAACATCAGCGATGGAACGAAGATCATCGATAGAAGTCGCGTTGACGGGTGGATTGTCCAATGTCAGGCGCACTACCCCGGGAGCGTCGTCCGAACGTTCAACTTCTAAAGTCACGGCGCTCATCGTAGTTGTTGCTTAAACCCGAAGTTCTCCTCGGAGCGGTGTGCGTTTGTCGCCGCCTAGGGGTGCAGGAGAGCGCTATTCAGATAACTGGTTTGGATGCCACTGCAGGAGAAGTTGGTTTAGTGGATCGAAATGTGACGCTAAATTGTCGTTCATGAAGCGTAAAAGTTTCGGCGAGATGGAATGCCCAATAGCTCAAACCCTTGAGGTGGTGGGAGAGTGGTGGACCCCTTTGATCTTGCGAGAAGTGCTGATGCATGACAGAACAAGGTTTGATGAACTCCAGAAAACGTTAGGGATAGCTCCAACAGTGCTGGTCAGTCGCCTCAATACGTTGGTGGGTCACGGGTTGTTGGAGCGTCGTCAATACAAGCAGAATCCCGAACGATTCGAGTATGTGCCGACAGCTTCGGCGCATGACTTTCGTCCCGTTTTGGATGAACTTGCTCGCTGGGGACGGAAATGGGCAACGCTGGCCCCGTAGCTGGCGTTTGGTTGATCTTCTAGCGAAGTGTCAAAAGGTATTTGTTACTTCTGCGAACTGATGCGCGGCATGTGGGAAACCTGCGACCGCTTTAATAATCCGGCCTGAGTGCCCAGACGTAGCGATGCCCAGATGGGCAGTCGCGATGTGTGAGGGGTCGGCCATCCCTGGAGGCACAGAACCATCGAAGACTCTGGTCATTGGAGTAGCAACTCCACCGGGGCAAACAGCGTTGATCATTATGTTTTTACGACGCAGGGGAGTGGTGGCGGCACGAACAAGCCCAACCGCTGCCCACTTAGTCATGCTGTAGATAGGGTCAGGAGACCAAGGAATTAGACCGGCGAGACTAGCGGTGACGGTAATCGAGCCGCCTCCCGAACGATCAAAGATTGGCACAAGGGCGTGTAGGCCGAAGGCCACTCCATCAACGTTTACTCCTCTAGCTCGCTCATATAAGTCCAAGTTCCACGCACCTGGGTCATCTGGCGTTCGTTCGAAATCCGCAGGATCTCTGAACTCAACTCCTGCGTTCAGAATTGCAATATCGAGTCGGTCTAAATCCTTGGTGGCGGCTTGCCATGAGTCAGCAGAGGTCACGTCCAAAGAGATGAAATGTCCGTCGACCTCATCAGCTACTTTCCGCCCGTTGGTTTCATCGACGTCGCAGACCAAAACGTTGGCACCATCGGATGCAGCCAAGCGTGCGGTAGCCGCGCCAATGCCTGAAGCGCCGCCTGTAATTAGCACTACCTTGCTGTCTAGATCCCAAGTTTGGACGTCAGGTAGCTCGAGCAATGGTTGATTCGAAGAGCCAGTCATAGGCAGATCTTAAGCGTATTTCGTGGCGCGCGATTCGGATTACAGGTCAGGTCTAAGTGAACGCACTTCGTCACCACTTAACGACTTCCTTTGATGCAACGTATTCGTAATGAGGTGCAACCATTCGTGTCTGCCGGCAAGCAACTGCTGAATTTCCTCTTCCCACAACTCTCTGGCACGGTCCACAACGCGACTTAGATCTTCGATTTCTAAACCGAGATCGATATCGTAAATAATTTCGCTTGTGAGGAGTTCATCAAAGTCGGGCCCTGGTTGACCGAACACGTTTCGGGTTATGACGCTGATCATGTTCAAATCTGTCGTCAGCCAGGGCAAGTTGATGAACCCGGTCAGCTCGGCTTCTGCTACCGATCCACCTAAATATGATTTGATTCGGCGAATCACCCAATCTTTGATTTCTCCAAATTCTGGGTCGTTGGGTCCGAACCGTTGGAATTGAAGTTGTTCGAATACATGGCCCGGCATTTGGGGCCAACGACACACACCCAGTTCTTGGCTCGTCCAGCGAATTGTCAGACCCTGACACTCGAAGCCCATTAGTTCACCGGTAACGGCATGTCCCGCAACGTGAGCTGCCGACGCCAGATCTTGGTCCATTCACCGAGCGTAGATGGGTATTGGGAAGCCAAGTAGGAAGATATGTCCACATACCTACTAAACGTTTGCTAAGTTGATGACATGTTGGAGTTCATCGCTCCTGATCTTCCTAATCGATCGAGTCGACGCGCTGGTCCTTCAAAGACCAGCAAAGAGGGTTGGCTCGCTCGGTTGGCGCGGCGTCTGTTAATCCGCATGGAAGTTGGCTCATCGCAGCGCCCTGCGACTCTGTACTTATCTTCGGTGGACCTGATGCCAATGGGAACTTGGGTGGTGGTGTCCGACGCAGACCAGGACAACCCGAGAACTGGCTCCCACCAGGAGACCTAATCGGCTTCCAACGCGTTGGACCCCCGGTGACCGGCGAACCGAATCCCGGGGGCCTGTGTAGCTAACTGAATAGATAGCTGTTATTTGTTTTTGTTGCGACGCTGTTCGAATTTGGCTTTGCGCTCAGCCATCTTGGCGCGAATGTCATCAGCTTCGGTTTGAGTAATTTCGCCAGACTCAACTCTTGCCGCTAATCGTTCCTGCATTTCAGCTTTACGGGCCTGCA
>SGYJ01000033.1 GCA_004214275.1 Acidimicrobiales bacterium
ACAATGTCGAAGTCATCGAAACCGACCTCATTCTGGTCGCAGCGGGTCGAGTACCTAATGGTGACCTAATTGGAGCTGAGTCGTGTGGGATTACTTGCGAAGATGGACGGGTTCTGGTTGATGAGTACTTCCGAACAACAGTGCCGGGAGTTTGGGCCTTTGGCGATCTTTCTAATACCCATCAGCTGAAGCACTTAGCAAACGCTGAAGTGAGAGCTCTGCGTCACAACCTTCTGGTTGCCGACGGTGAAGTCGACACCCCGATGCACAGTGTCGACGACACGTTTGTTCCTCACGCCGTTTTCGGGCATCCACAAGTGGCGTCAGTAGGGCTTACAGAGAATGACGCACGCGAAATGGGTGTGCCGTTCGTCGTTGCACTCAAAGAGTACGGAGCGACTGCATATGGTTGGGCAATGGAAGACTCGGAGAGCTTTTGTAAGTTAATCGCTCATGCTGAAAGTCGACAGCTATTGGGTGCTCACATTATCGGTCCCCAGGCATCGACCCTGATACAGCAGTTGGTGCAAGGCATGGAATTCGGACAGACGGTAGACGAGTTGGCTTCCGGCCAGTTCTACACCCACCCTGCGTTGACAGAACTAGTAGAAAACGCCCTGCTGGAATTTTGATGTCCGCACAATTGATCATTCGGAACTTAGGTTAATTTCCCAAAGCACCTGGTCTAAACAGTCCCCGGCCGACATTGCAGGAAAGCTGCAGGGACGGTCGCTTGAAATCGTTGACGGAACTGGAGACAGAATCGTCCACGGGGTCGGGTGACAGAACTGAACGACGCTGAGCCGCCCCTCGTTTTGATTTGGGTCGGCGAGGACTCGATGCCATCCCACGGGGATTAGCCCGTTAGTCAGCCTTTCAAGCATGATACCGGTGTTGATAATGACGTATCCCTCCGGCGGTGTTGCATCGACCCACCGGTCATCAATCTTGACCTGAAGTCCGCGACTAGTAGCTCTGGGTAGAGCTGTTATCAGATTGATATCTCCGTGTTCTTCTGCCCAAACATGACCGCCATCCCCGGTTTTTGGGGCTTCGTTCATAGGTGGGTAGTTGATAGCTCTGGTGAGATGGGACCCATCTTTCAGCATGGTGTCGAAGAAGCTCGCGTTCACGCCGATCCCGGTAGCGATTATTCGCAAAAAGCGAGTTTGGAGTTCCACAAGGTTTTCGTGAAAAGTCGACAAGATTTGAGCAGCTTCGGGAAGGTGGTTGGAAGGAAAGATTGGGTCACCATATCGATGCGGATATCGGGCACGCAGTGGATGCCCATTTGGCAGAGGTGCTCCCCAATTCAGCATCTCCTTCCAATCTGGGGTGTGAGACACTGCTGCTGTTTCAACCAACAAGCCTGTGTAACCGCTTTGGCCTCTGGAGCCGCTAGCTATGTATTCCTCTTTGGCCTCCAAGGGAAGATTAAAGAACCTCGATAGAACGTCGTAAGTGTCGTCGAGCATTGCCTCGGAGAGGTCATGTTTGGTGTAGACAAACCCCGTCGCGAGACTCCGCATGACACCATCTACTACTGCGAGACGCTCTTTGGCGCTTCCTTGTTCAAAAGCCAGTAAGTCAACGTCGAGAATTTCATTCATCATGAGCCAAGGTATGTGTAATTCGCAGGGTTGTCAGTCAGTTTTTTCGGTTAACCAAAGTTCATACCTCTCGGTGTCAGTCCAAGCTCCCGTCAATTCGTCGAATCTTTTTGCTGGTCCAAGCATGAGTGAAGTGAGCCCGTCGCGTGCTTCTGAGCTAGACACCGAGTTCATGTTTTGTGGAAGACGGAGTTCTTGGGTGGGAGGCGCTTCGAATGGTTCCCGGGGGACGATCGCGAGTTCAGGCAACGTTTCGAGGGCCGAATCACGCAACGCTGTATCACCTTCATAAAAAATTGGATCCTGTATCTGGTGCCATTTGTCTGCTCCCATTACTAGCAAATCGTAACCAACAGCTATATCTGCCAATAGTTGAGAGTCTGTTACACGAATTTGTAGCCATTTATGTTCAGCGGCTACCTCTTCCAATATTGCGATGCGATGTTCGAACCTCGGAATAGAGACATTCTCTTTAGCCAGAGCAACTCGGCTGACCGCCCAGACGACCTGTTCTATTTCGTGTTGGGCTATCACAGCCTCCGAAATAGCTAAATGCGCCACTGTCGGCGGATTAAATGACCCGGGATAGATCGCAGTGGCCATATCAGATACGTCTACCAGTCAACGACCGCAGAGCTCTCGGGTTGCCGCCAAGTTTAATTTCGACATCCCTGTTGATTCCGTGCGCAAGGTTGTCCCACATCCGGTCAATCAATTGAGCGCAAAGGACATCGTCGTGACGCACTCCATCTTCCGAAGAACGACGCAGAAAAGGGATGCAGTAGGCGTTTAGACCGATTAATGCCGATGCTAACCCTAAGTCCAGAGGCGCTGCCCCTGCTTTGCGAGATAGCTGAACTCTGAGTTCTATATTCTCACCGAGAACCTGAATTATTGGCAGTGCGAGTTCCTCGTATGCCGCTCGAGGAACCTGGTGTCGATTGGATAATGCTTGGGTAGCACTTCGCGCTGCTTCGTCTCCGAGTCTCAATGTTTGGAGTCTTATTCCCGCGAACCAAGCGGCCTTTCTGTTCAGCTTTTGGCGGGGAGAGAACCGAGATTGCGTCGGTTTCGGAGATGACGCAGTTTTCAGGATGCGATCATATTCAGCTCGACGACCTGGGTCAGACAAGACGAACCAAGCATCGTTAATCTGGCGCATTACAGCCGAATCACCAGACTGTCTATCGGGGTGATGGACAAGTGCTAGTCGTCGATAGGCACGTTGTAGAGACTCTTGAGTACTGCCAATTGGGACCCCTAATTGTTCGTACAATGATGGGTTGACCACCTCGCTCTTGGAATCTTCCATAGGTCAGTTTCTCAGCGCGATATGTCCAGGGTCTCCTGGCTCCAACTCACCTATTACCGCTGCGAAGTGACCCACTTCTGTCAGTTCTGCAACAGCATCGACAGCAGCGGACGCGTCGCAAGAGAATAGAAGGCCTCCGGAGGTTTGAGCATCGCAGAGAATGAGGCGCTCAGTAAAAGACCCGCCACTCAAAAATGGTTCAAGAAACTCTAGGTTTCTTTCGGTGCCTCCAGCCACGAAACCACCTTCGACGAGGTCATTAATGCTAGGTAGAAGTGGAACCGAGGTTGTTTCGACTGAGGCAGATAACCCACTGGCTGATGCGAGCTCATAGAGGTGACCGAGGAGACCGAACCCCGTAACGTCTGTGGCCGCTGAGGCTCCCACTCGAGAGGCAGTTTTGGCCGCCGAGGAGTTCAGGCGAGTCATTTCTCGAACGCCCGCAAGGTAAACCTCATTTAATGAACCGTCTTGTGAAATAGCTTCAGGGTCGGAACGCTTTAAAGCTGTTGCCAATAAACCTGTTCCTATTGGTTTTGTTAGGACCAGAGCTTGACCCGCTTCACCTCCACCATTGGTAAGAAGTTCTTCAGGTGCAACTTCCCCCACGATAGACATCCCGTACATTGGTTCAGGTCCATCAACGGTATGACCGCCTGCTACGACCCAGCCGCCCTCATCAGCAGCCATCTGACCTCCGATGAGGACATCGCCGAGGATCTCCAATGCAAGTTCCTCCCTCGGCCAAGCGACCAGGTTGAGTGCAAATAATGGCTCGCCTCCCATGGCATAAATGTCGCTGACAGCGTTAGTCGCGGATATCTGACCCCAGAGTTTTGGGTCATCAACTATTGGGGTGAAAAAGTCGGCTGTGGCAGCTAGAGCGTTCCCATCTGAGCGTTGCCACACGGCAGCGTCGTCGCTATTTTCTGTGCCGACCAGAAGGTTGGGATGACTAGGATTTGGCAAGTGACGCAACACGTGCGCCAAGTCACTGGGACCGAGCTTGCAAGCTCAACCAGCGCCGTGGCTGTATTGGGTCAGTCGAATCAAACTTGTCACGCCACCACGGTAGTGCCCAAGGACTAGTTCACCGTATATGTGCTCATTGTCTCAAGGAAAATTTGCATTCCCTGATCACGGTCAATTCTGTAAGCAACTTCGCAGTTGAGTGGTTGATCTCCCCATCCGCGTTGATCCACAACCGTCATGCCCCGTGTGTAGGCTCCCTCGGTTTCAACGGTTACGTTCCGAAGTTCGAACTCAAATAATTCCGGGTGAGTTATAGCGAGAACAGCGCATGGGTCGTGCAGAGGGACCCGCTGCCCGCGAGTTCTCTTCTGGTACGACATGAGATAAAAGTCGAAAAGATCGGCAGCGAAACTTGCTACTGGGTTATTGATGCTTCGGAGGTCTGCGATGATTTGTTCGTCAATACCGAATTCATGAGTGAGGTTAAGTCCGGCCATTCGAAGCGGTTTTAAACCAGCGCTAAAAACAATCGAAGCAGCATGGGGGTCAGCCCACACGTTGAATTCGGCTGTGGCGGTGACGTTGCCCACTGTTGCGCTCCCACCCATGATCGATATGCCGGCAACGCGCTCGACTATGTCGGGTGCTTGTTGCACAGCTAAAGCAATATTTGTAAGAGGTCCGATGGGCACCAGCCACACGTCGTCATTGTTGCGAACGGTGTCAATGATGAAACGCACTGCATCGGAGCTTTTCGCAGAGCGTGTGACTTTTGGCCGGGATGGTCCATCCAATCCTGTTTTGCCATGGGCCTCTTCGGCATGTCTTGGCGGTAATAAAAGGGGTTTTTCGGCGCCTGCATGCACCTCAACGTCAAGACCAACAAGTTCTGTGAGGAGAAGAGCGTTGTCGGTGGTTAAGTCCAACGGTGCATTACCCGACACAGTCGTGATTCCTAGAATTTCGGTCAACTTGGCGGCCATCATGATCGCTATAGCATCGTCGTGTCCCGGGTCGCAGTCGATGATGATTTTGGGCTTCATATTCTTGCCATCCCGGGGCCGTTCACGTCCGTGTCTCCCCAATAGTGGGGCAGTCTTAGGTACCCGACTCTTGGCAAGTCAAGCGCGGGTTTCAGTCCTTGATGAAGTTTGAGTCTTTGGATGGAGCGAACGTGACTCAACATTTCGTAAAAAACCATCCAAAGGGAGCCCTCCAGGTCATAGGTGATACTGCTGCCCTGTGGATCGTCGGTGCTTGCCCCTCTCGGAAGGGTGGTAATTACGTACTTCCAAAACTCTGTGCCTCTAACCGTTTGTGTTTCCGATCTGAGCAGTTCTATGGGCTGTTCTTCAACGAGTCTTGTCAGCCAACCGATCCCCAAGTTTAAATGACTCAGGATGTCCGGGATTTGCGAAAATAAGTCAGTATCGAGAACTCGGTCCCATTTGTTGTTAGGTCCCATCTGATGCTCGGCCCAGTTAATTGGGTCGGGAATGTCACCATTGGGCCATAGAAGGTGGCCCGCTCGTCTTTTAGTGAACACAAGGGCATCCCATGCGATATGGGAGACTTGTCTTCTGCAGGACCACCACATCCATTCTTTTTCGGGTGAGGTGTCGTGGAAATCCAGTTGGTCGTCCGACAGGTCTGCCAGTTCGGCTTCTACCCAATCGACGATGTGGGGGTACCAAGGCATCGCCCCTGACTCTGAAGAAGTAGGCATCTCGAGGATGCTGGGGTCTGTTAGAGCCATGTGACGAAGCTAGTCGTGCTCCTTGGATAGTTGCTGTTTAGCTAGGTAGTTCTTCGAAGGAACGTGGGCTTGGACAGTTGCATACGAGATTCCTGTCACCGTGAGCGCCATCAATTCTGCTTACAGGTGGCCAGTACTTGTCCGCAGAGCTTGAAGGGAGCGGGAAAGCGGCTTCTTGTCGCGTGTACGGATGACGCCAATCGTCTTTTAGTAGGTCTTCGGCTGGGTGTGGAGCATTTACGAGCGGATTGTCCTCGGCGGGCCATTCACCTGATTCGATTCGTGCAATTTCTTTTCTGATTTCGATCATGGCATCGCAAAAGCGGTCGATCTCCTGTTTTGACTCACTTTCGGTCGGTTCAACCATCAATGTGCCGGGCACTGGGAAAGACATCGTTGGGGCATGGAAACCGTAGTCAATCAGCCTCTTTGCTATGTCTTCAACGGTCACGACCTCTGATAGCTGTCTCAGGTCCAAGATGCATTCATGGGCGACCAATCCGTTTTGTCCGCGATACAAAACTGGATAGCTGTCGTCTAGCCGCAGTGCGATGTAGTTGGCATTTAAAATCGCGACTGCGGTGGCGCGTTGCAACCCTTCTGCTCCCATCATCGCTATATACATCCATGGAATAGGGAGGATTCCTGCAGACCCCCATGGAGCTGCTGCTATGGCTCCACTTCCGGTTACTGGTCCAGCCTCGGGGACCAGCGGGTGATTGGGTAAGAAAGGGGCTAAATGTTCTCTTACCGCGACCGGGCCTATTCCCGGGCCCCCTCCTCCGTGAGGGATGCAGAAGGTTTTGTGAAGGTTGAGGTGGCTTACATCTGCTCCGAACTGTCCTGGTGCGGCAAGTCCGACCAGGGCATTTAAGTTTGCTCCATCAACGTAGACCTGGCCGCCAGCTTCGTGGACTGTTCGACAGATCTCGACGATCCCTTCTTCAAATACCCCATGTGTCGACGGGTATGTGACCATTATCCCGGCAAGAACATCTTCATGCTCAGCAACTTTGACTTGTAGGTCGTTGAGGTCGATATCGCCATCATGATCGCATTCGACAACGATGACTTTGAGTCCTGCCATAACCGCTGAAGCAGCGTTAGTCCCATGAGCTGAGGAAGGGATAAGGCAGACATCTCGTTGATCTTCGCCTCGGGATTCGTGATAACGCTTAATGGCTAGGAGACCAGCGAACTCTCCTTGCGAGCCAGCATTAGGTTGTAGCGAAATTTTGTCATACCCAGTGCACGCGAGCAGCCAGTTGCTTAGCTCCTCAATTAGTTCCATGTAACCCTTTGCCTGGTCTAGAGGTGCGAAGGGATGAATGTCCGCGAACTCTGGCCAAGTAATCGGTGTCATTTCGCTCGCAGCGTTGAGTTTCATTGTGCAACTACCGAGAGGAATCATGCTTCGGTCCAAAGCTATGTCCTTGTCAGACAGTCGGCGGATGTATCGGAGCATTTCGGTTTCTGAGCGGTAGGTATTAAAAACTGGATGATCTAGGTAGCTGGAAGAACGGTTTAGATGTTGAGGTATTCCTTTTTGGGCGGCAAAGGTTTGTGAGCTTTCGCTGTCGTTTAAGAACGCCTTGACTAAGTGATCAAGGGTCTCCTCATCGCAGGTTTCGTCGAAGGTCACAGCAACGCTGTCTGAGTCAACGAACCGAATATTTATTCCCTCTGCGAGAGCGCGTTGCACAACTTCTGCTGCCTCATCTGGAACCTGAATGGTGAGAGTGTCGAAAAATGCTTGATTAGAAATAGTGAACCCAGCAGATTCAAGTTTTTCGGCGAGGGCTGCAGTAAGGCTGTGGACCCGTTGAGCGATCTGCTTCAGGCCATCGGGGCCATGGTAAACGGCGTACATAGATGCAATGACTGCAAGTAAAACCTGAGCTGTGCATATATTGCTCGTGGCCTTTTCGCGACGGATATGTTGCTCACGAGTTTGCAGTGCCAATCGTGTTGCTGGGCGACCTCCACTGTCGAGTGAGACACCAACTAACCGACCTGGGAGAGCTCGTTTGTGTTCTTCTCGTGCCGCAAGATAGCCAGCGTGAGGACCCCCAAAGCCGAGTGGAACCCCGAAACGTTGTGAAGTTCCTACGACCAAATCAGCCCCCAATTCTCCAGGAGGGGTCAGAAGGCAGAGGGCCAAAAGATCCGAAGCGACACAAAGAATTCCGTCATTTTCGTGGACTGCTTCCGCGATGTGGCTGATATCGCGAATATCGCCTGAAGAGCCTGGGTATTGGACTAAAACTCCGTAGCAGTCGGCAGGATCGAGATCTTGCCAGGCATTACCAACCTGTATGTCAATGTCTAACGCTTCGGCACGAGTTCGGACCACATCGATGGTTTGTGGGTAACAGTCCGAATCGACAAAGAACTTTTGTCCACTAGTTTTTGTTAGCCGCCTAGCCATGGTCATTGCCTCAGCTGCAGCAGTGCTTTCATCCAGCAACGAACTATTAGATATCTCCATCCCGGCAAGGTCACAAACCAGTGTTTGGTAGTTGAGAAGAGCTTCCAGCCTGCCTTGGCTTATTTCTGGTTGGTAGGGCGTGTAAGCGGTGTACCAACCAGGGTTCTCGAGGACTCGACGGACCACCACGGCGGGTGTCACTGTGTTGTGATAGCCCAGCCCTATCAATGATTTCATTGGCTGGTTCAAACTCGCTATTCGCTGAATTTGGGCAATGGCATCAACTTCAGTTAGAGGATTCGGAAGATTAAGTGGTTCGTGTGTGCGGATTGCAGCTGGGACAACGGCAGTGCACAGCTCCTCGAGGCTGGGATAACCGGTAGCTGAGAGCATCAAAGCTATTTCGTCATCACTTGGGCCAAGGTGCCGGACGAGAAAGTCGGGTTGAGGGTTAAGTTCTTGCATGTGTAAGTCTCAATTTCGGCTGTAGTTGTGAGGAACGAATGGCAAAGCGCTGATTTGGCAAGGGACCTCTTTGCCCCGCACTTCAGCAATCAAAGTGCTTTCAGAGTGCGAAATGATTGGATCGACATAGCCCATGGCAACCGGTCGATCACAGGTGGGTCCGAAGCCTCCGCTGGTGACAATTCCGACTTCCAGGCCTTCGTCAGTTCGTAGTTTTGCCCCGTCTCGGATCGGGCGCTTAGTTAGAGAGGAAATTCCTACTCGAGTTCTGTTGGTACCACCTGAGAATTGAGCAAGTATGACCTCGGCGCCAGCAAAAGTAGGCTCGTCGCGTCGTCGGCGGGGGATTGTCCATCCGAGACGAGCCTCCACTGGAGTAATGGTTTCGTCGAGTTCGTGGCCGTAAAGACATAGTCCGGCTTCAAGCCGCAGACTGTCCCTGGCCCCTAGACCACAAGAGCTGACGGTCTCGTCATGAAGGAGCATTGCTGCGAGTTTCACAGCATCGTCAGCAGGAACGATTAGCTCGAACCCATCTTCTCCGGTGTAACCGCTGCGGCTGATAGCACATTCAATTCCGTCAATTGAGAAGTGGCCCGAAGCCATGAAGGTCAGATCTGCGATTGTTGAGTCGAAGCCTGACAGAACTGTTACCGCTTTTGGCCCCTGGAGTGCCACTTGAGCGAGGTCCTCTCGGATATGGATTTCGGTGTAATCGCCAAGAGCTGTTTGGATGCAGTGAAGATCACTCTCCACTCGTGAGGCGTTTAAAACCAATCGAAGTTGGGTGTTGCCTCTCGAGATGATGAGGTCATCGATAACACCTCCTTGGTCATTAGTTAAGAGCGCGTACCTCAGACGACCCACTTCGAGGTCTTGGATGGAAGCGGGTGAGACAAGTTCCAGCAAATCGATGACTTCAGGCAGCGAGGTCCCTGGTTTGGGAACGAGATCAACGATTCCCATATGGCTGACATCGAAGAGCCCTGCGGAGGAACGCGTAGCTAGATGCTCGCCGAGGGTGCCGTCGAAACTGAGAGGCAATTCAAAACCAGCGAATGGAGCAAATTTCGCTCCTCGATCGCGATGCAGCGAATGCAGGGGTGACTGTTTGGGTATTCGAGTTTCGGAAGGTTGGCTCATAGCTCACTAGCCCGCGTCGAGTTTCATGCCCCGCGCTGTCCCGGAACCTGAGAGATTGGCCGCTTTGCGCAGTTTTCCCCTTCGGTGGAGCTAGCCGAAGCCGACTCTCTTTCCAGCGGTGCTTCTTCCCTGCGGTCCGGAGGCCTGAGAGTTTCCCGGGGCGGTTGCTCCTTCGGCGCCGGTCAACCGCAATAGCGGTTAACCAGACTCTCCCACTGGGCGTTGGCAGCAATTGTCATCTTAATCGTGGCGCACTCGCAAGGGTGTGATCACTTGTGAGTGGGGTACTACGTTGAGAGCAACTACTTGAGAAAATCCGCTATGCGGTCCTTTGGGCGGCCAATTATCGCATTGTCGGACCTAACGAGAACCGGGCGCTGCATCAAAGCTTTGCGTTCAAGTAGGAGTTCCACGACGGCTTTGGGGTTATCCACATAGTCATCGGGGTTTAGTCCCAATTGTTTGAATTTCGAGTCCTTGCGCACTAGGTCCTCTACTGGGTCTTCTAGGACAGAGGTAATGTGTTCTAAAGTCTCACGATCTGGCGGTGACTTCATATAGAGGACGACATTTGCATCAACGTTTTCCTCCTCAGCGACCGCTAAGGCGTTTTTGGACGAACCTCAATGGGGGTTGTGGTAAATCGTGACTTTAGGCATTGGCGCTCCTCGACATTTCAGATAGGACCGTATCAGCGTTTGAAGCCTTCTTGGATGCGCTCGATCATGTCAGGGGCGACGCCAGGTCCTTTTTCTCTCGCCCATTTGAGGCCATCTTCTCGGGTCATCTCAGCAAGTAACCGCATCTGTTTTTTTTCCTCTCGCAATGTGTGCCACGAATTCGTTGCGACGGTTTCGGCCCAGTCGTTAGTGGTCGCTTCAAGTTTGGCTTCAGGTACACACCGATTAGCGAGACCAATTTGGATTGCCTCGACTCCTTCGACGACTCGTCCGCTGTACATGATGTCGCGAGCAACCAAGGGGCCAACTCGCTCTGGCAAGCGATTAGTCATTCCCCACGTCGGAACCATGCCCCATTTCCCATGTGTGTCGCAGAAACGCGCGTCGTCAGCACAAATGAGCAAATCGCATGCTAAGGCCAGCTCCAATGCACCTGTATAGCAATGACCGCGTACCGAAGCGATTACCGGTTGAGGCATCTGTTCGATGAAGTCAAGCGTCTCCGCCTGCTGGTATGGGTTGACCAACTTGTCACCCTTTTCGATCGCCTTTAAATCGTTTCCGGCAGAAAACGACCGGCCGGCTCCGGTCAGGATCACTACTCCGATTTCATCTGGTGAATCAGCAATGTCCGATAGGAGCGATCTGAGCTGTTCGAAAAGCAAAGGACTCAAAGCATTGAGCGCTTCGGGCCGATTCAGAGTGAGAGTAGACACTCCATCATGATCGGTTCGTATTACTAATGAACTGTCGGTGTCATTCATGCTTGCAGTGTCCCACACAGCGGAACCGCTAGCTACGCGATACGACGTTGGGCTTCCAGATCAGATGCATCTGCGGCCTCAACTTCTTCTCGACTCACACCGAGCAGGAAAAGAATTGCATCTAGGTACGGAACATTAAGAGAAGTGTCGGCCGCCCCTGCCAATACAGGTTTAGCGTTGAACGCGATTCCTAACCCTGCTTTTTGCAACATCGGCAGGTCATTAGCTCCATCGCCAATAGCGACAGTTTGTTCCAAAGAGATGCCCTCGTTGAGTGCGATACTTTCGAGAAGCGTTGCCTTGGCTTCGGGATCAATAATGTCGCCTTCAATCCGCCCGGTTAGGACACCATCGACAACCTCGAGTTTGTTGGCGTACGAGTGGTCGATGCCCAGTTCTTTGGCTAACTCGTCTGTGAAATGAGTGAACCCTCCGCTGATTATTGCCACTCGGTATCCGAGGCGTTTCAACGTTCGAATGAAAGTCCTGGCACCTGCGGTAAGCACCATTCGTGATTTAGAGCGATTGATTATTTCGACCCCTGCGCCGGCTAACAATTGGACCCTCTGTTTCAGTGCCTCGGAGTAATCAATTTCACCCCGCATGGCCTGCTCGGTTAGGCGACTTATTTCCTCACCATGACCTGCCTCATCGGCCAATAAATCGATCACCTCATTGCGAATGAGGGTCGAATCGACATCAAGAACTACTAGACGGCTAGAGCGTCGAGACAAGCCATGAGGCTGAACTGCAATATCGATACCTTCTTGTGCCGCTACGTCCATGAGCGATGCTCGTAATTGTTCTGGGTCTGCACCTTCAACTAGAAATTCGTAACTCCAGACCGGAAATCGCGAGAGGCGATGAATTCGATCGATGTTGGCACCGCTGGACGTAATCGCACCACTGGTTCGCGCTAGAGAACTCGGGGAAAGCTCAGAGGCCAACGCCGTAACGACGTGACGCTTAACGTGCTGAGTTGGGGTGGAATCGATGACCTCAAAATCAATATCTAAATCTCGTTCCCAACCGAACAAGAGAACTTCCTTAGCCAAATCCTTTCCCGTTGGGACAGAGACGGCTAAACCTAGAGTGAGTTGACGCCTGACTACGACTTGCTCGATGTCTTGCAACTCAGCGTCAAGGGAAGACAGAAGAGTCAAGAGTTCAGTAGTTATGCCCGGCCGGTCTTGGCCAGTCACTCTGATCAATATGGTCTGGGGGAGGGCCACTTCTTTGACCGTACAGCGCTGAGTCGAACTGTTCTAGAACCGTGAGGAACATATTTCACTTCGGGCTTTCGAGATAGTGAACAATCATGACCGGCGTTAAAAATCGGAAAGTTGTCCCAGAAACATCTGCCAGGTTTTGATAGGAAGGGCCTGTCGTTCCGAACTGCGGAAGTTGTATGAACCCTCTGATTCAGGTACTCCGTAGGTTTCCCCAGTGGCTTCAACAGAGTGCTCCGGGCCTAACGCTAGTTGCCGGCGCCACCACAGTGGCTTTATGGATTAACGCTGTCACTGATTTGTCAGCTGGAGCCGTTGCATTGGGTTTCGGACTTTGCTTCGGAAATATTTCTCTCGGTTCAGGGCGCGCGCAGGTTGGCTTGACGTTTTCCTCACGACGCCTGTTGAGAGTGGGCGTGGTCTTGTTGGGGTTTCGGTTAAGTATTTCCGAGCTTCGTCAGAGCATGAACTGGTTGGACGCGCTCACGGTGGTCACCCTGGTTTCGCTGACTCTGTGGGGAGTTGGCCGCGTGTGTAAAGCATTCGGTTTATCGCCAGATTTCGGACGACTTCTTGGAGTCGGATACGCAGTTTGTGGTGTTTCAGCGATAGCGGCTGTAAAGCCGTTAACGAAGGCAGAGGAAGAAGAGGTTGCCTACGCAGTCGGCGTAGTCACACTTTTCGGAACTCTCTCGATGGCGTGCTACCCAGTTATCGGAGCGATTGCAAACCTCGCGCCTGAAACATTTGGCTGGTGGGCGGGCTCAGCGATTCACGACGTCGCTCAAGTGGTTGCGACGGCAACGATGCGAGGAGATGAAGCTCTGGAAACAGCGGTTGTTATCAAACTCGGACGCGTCGCCCTCCTAGGACCGATTCTTGTATTTGTGAGTATGAAAACTAGAGGTCGAGTCAACTCCGAGAGGTCAGCTGCTGTAAAAGCTATCCCGCTGTTCGTAGTTGGCTTCATGCTCGCTGTAGTGGCCCGGTCATTTGAGATTTTGCCGATCGGCACCCTTGAACTGCTAGATGACATGAGGAAGATCTTTCTCACGGCGGCGATGGTTGGAGTAGGAGCCCTAGTGAAGTTGAGAAGTCTGGTGTCGATGGGTCGTGGACCGCTTAACGCTGGATTTATTTCTTGGCTCCTACTCGCGGGTATAGCGTTCGTCGTAAGCGGAGTCATGACCTAAAAGAAGATGAACGTCGTCAGCCACTGACAGTCTCGGTACCTAGGGGAGTACCGTTTGAAGTAGATGTCGGATGTTTGGGAGCGTCGTGGTCGAGATTAAGGGAAATTGTGAAGAAGACTTTCTGTTGGTTCAAGAGGCATTTGAGGCAAACTTCGACTCAGGTGAAGAACTCGGGGCGAGCGCTGCAGTAACGGTTGATGGTCAGCCTGTCGTCGATCTATGGGCGGGCAGCAAGAACCTTGCAGGAGAGCCTTGGCAAGAAAACACAATCGTTAATGTGTACTCCACAACAAAAACGATGGCGTCTATCTGCATGCTTATGCTGGCGGATCGTAATTTGATCGAATTCTCTGATCCTGTAGCGAAGTATTGGCCTGAGTTTGCAGCCAACGGTAAAGACGAAGTGCTGGTGAGCCACGTCATGACTCACCAGACCGGATGTTCGGGGTTCCCAAGAATCATTACGGCTCGCGAGCTATACGATCATGAGTTCTGTGCCTCTTTGTTGGCGGAGATGGAACCATGGTGGAAGCCGGGCACGGCACCGGGATATCACGCGTTGACCCAGGGCACTCTTCAGGCCGAAATCCTGCGGCGGGTCGATGGACGGACGTTGGGAAGATTTTTCAAGGAAGAAGTCAGTGAACCTCTTGCAGCCGATTTTCACATTGGCTTACCTACTTCGGAAGGAAGTCGCGTAGCTGAGTTGGACCCCCCTGATCGGAGTATTGACGAGCTGGTTGAGGTTGAACCGGATTCCGTCGCAGCGAAGACCTTCGGTAGCTGTGTTCTTGATGGCACAGAAACAGCTACCGATGAGTGGAGAGAAGCGGAGATACCTGCTGCGGGTGGTATTGGAAACGCTCGGTCTATCTCCCGCGTTCATTCTGCAATAGCGTGCGGCGGGACAGTCGATGGGATCACGATAGTT
This sequence comes from Acidimicrobiales bacterium, assembly GCA_004214275.1. Taxonomy (GTDB): domain Bacteria; phylum Actinomycetota; class Acidimicrobiia; order Acidimicrobiales; family Poriferisodalaceae; genus MedAcidi-G3. Next base: position 14,484 of record SGYJ01000033.1, read on the forward strand.
AGTTACGAAACCATCGAGGCAGCGTTGGAGCGTCAGACCTTCGAACGTGACCTAGTGCTGGGACTAGGGGTTCCTTACGGTATGGGCTTCGGTATTAATCATGAGCGAGTCCCACTCACTCCGAGTCCAAGAACTCTTTATTGGTTTGGTTGGGGAGGTTCGATGGGGGTGATGGATCTAGATCAACGAGTAACCATTTCCTACTCAATGAACAGAATGGCCGCTGGTCTAGTTGGCGATTCGCGTGCATTTAATCTTATAGCGGCAACGTATGCAGCTCTGGAGAAAGCAAAGGGCTAGATCCCTTTGAGAACTAGATCGCTTGGATCTCTTGAATGACGTCCGGCGGCAGGTCCGCAGGAATTTCAGGTGATGCGCTTGCGCCTATTGCGTCGGTGAGACCGCCGAACCGCTCCGAGACAGCGGCAGCTATCTCATCGTGTCTTCCAACGGCTGCGAAGTGTCTGACAACGTCGTCGCTCACCAGAGCTGCCATTTTGGCCCAGCCGTTGTTCTTGGATAGGTGATTGAGTTCTTGGCCTAGATCAAGGAGATCGTGTTGTTCAAAAACTGGCCAATATGCTTTGGTGCTCCCGTAAAAGCCGATTCGATATCTAACCCAGTCCATCATTTTCTCTACCGATTCATCGTCTGGTCCGGTACAAAGGAAACCTCCGCCACTTATTTCAAAATGGTCACGAGTCAGCGAGTTCTCTTGGAGTCCCTTCTGTAATTGAGGTAGCACCTTCTCCTCGAGATATGGGCGCGTGCAGAAGGCGTGGAGCCTTACCCCATCACAGACGCGGCCCGCTGTTCGCAGCATCGCAGGTCCGACCGCAGCCATAGTGATCTTAGGCAATGGAACGGTCAAAGGTTCAGGAGTGAAATTGGGAGTCATGAGAGTGAAGTTGTAGAACTCGCCTTGGTAGTTCAAAGGTTCGCCGGTTAACCACGTGTTCCAAATGGCTCTTATGGACTCAACGTATTCCCGCATTCGTGCTGCTGGAGCCGACCACTTAACGCTAAAGCGACGTTCATTGTGGCCACGGACCTGGCTTCCTAGACCCAATTCGAAACGGCCAGAACTTGCTTGTTGTAGGTCCCATCCAATGTTGGCAGCGTTCATGGGACTTCTGGGGAAGGCGATAGCAACCCCGGTTGCTAGTTCCAGCCTTTCTGAGTGGACTGCTGCCACTGCCAGAGGAAGGAAAGGGTCGTGTCTGTTTTCAAGAGCGACAATTCCGTCGTAGCCGTCGGCCTCGATGCGCTGAATTGCTTCGGGAATATCGTTTAAGTCGGCTTGTGGGAGGGTGGCAAATACCTTCATCGTTGTTGTCTCTTAGGTAGGACGTCGGCAAACGTGTCCCACTGTTTCCAGTCAGGCTCGGGTGGTGCAACTGAGCCGCCTGGAGCGAATTCGGAGATGGTCCCCGATTCGAGATCGTGGATGTAACGGGGGCAGTTAGGAAAAATTCTGGTCAATTGGACTTCGACCACTGCCTCGGCTCCATCGAAATCTGATAGCGCTGCTTCGTCGAGCAGAATGCTGGCGGTACCGTGAATTCGAATTCGATTGGCTTTTGCGTTCTGTCGGATGAACAGCAATGCGACATTGCTGGTTTCTTGGATGCTCCCTAAGGATCGGTACATGCCGTTTCCGTCGTAGGACGGGAACCGCAGCGTTTGGTGATCGAGAACTTTGACGAACCCAGGGCGACCGCCTTTGTAAGAAACGTCGGGAAAACCGTCCCCATCTACCGTCGCCAAGAAGAAATAGCTAGCTCGCTCCAGATATGCAGCAGTCTGATCATCTATTGACGTGCTTACGGTTACTTCGTTGAGCCGGTCTGCCAGCCTCCGCGCATCGAAGTGATCTTGCATGGCTCTCGCCCCGGTTCCGTACAGTTCGCCGGCAGATTCAGTCATAGGTACAGACTAGGCCGAGAGTAAAGAGCGCCTCCTCGTTACGGAGTGGGTTTGTGTGCTTTACGGGAACCAGCCTCCCAGTCCTCCATAACGGGAGCTGATTCGAGCGTTCCTAACACGTTTATTTGAGGGGGTTCGCGGAGTGATCGCTTCATCTCTGCGAAGCCCGGGAAGCTGGCTAACTCGATGACAGCGTTCCACAGGGGAACCGCATCATCGTCACTCGGCACTCTTGAAATAACGGGACCAAAAAAAGATAGGCCGGTAGGTGGTTGAAACGAGATGATCGGAGTTCCTACGTCTCGGCCGGTTCGGGAAAGAGCCAGTTCGGTTTCGTTTTCAATTACGTCGTCCCACTGAGAATTATCCACGGCCACGGCATGCCTGGTCGGTAGGCCCGCGGTTGCGAGACACTTTTCCGTGTGTTCGACAGTGCCCAGTTGTTTTCGTAAACCCGGTTGTTGATCTAGTTCCCAATAGTGGGTACCAAATGCCGCATACAGAGCTGACATGGCACTGCGTCCTTCTTCTTCTCGGACCTGTGCCGCTGCCCTTAGAAAACGAAGCCCCGAAGTATGTCCTTGTTCGTAGCCGGCTGGAAAGTCAGTGTCGTAGTTCTTCTCTTTGTTGAGTATCCGTAACGAGATAAATCGCCAATCAACCGAATAGTCAGTTTGGGTCGCGACTTTCTCTATCCACCTAGAGGTCACCCAAGCAAAAGGACAAATGGGATCCCAAAAGAACTCGATGTCGTAATTGTCTTCACTCATACCCGACATGGTTACCACGTCTGCGCCTATGGTCGATTGGGTGAGTGAAAATGAACAAATCCCGGGCAGTATTCCGGAGCCAGAAATGCTGGATTCGGCAGGCGGGGGCCGTATAGCTCTCCATTGTCTCGGGGGAGAGGGACCGCCTGCACTCTTCGTTCACGCTACGGGTTTCAATGCCCGCACATATGGCCCATTTGTCAGCGGTCTCGTTGACCGATTCACAATATGGGCCCCGGATTTGAGATCTCATGGATGGAGCACGCCACCTCGCGATGGCGACTATGAGTGGACGAGCCTTGCAGAGGATTTATTAGTTGTGGTCGACCATCTTGAAATCAAGACAGGGGAACTTGACTGTGTCGGTCATTCGGTAGGCGCCGCAACCCTTCTGTTAGCGGATGCTTCACGGCCCGGTTTGATACGGCGTATGTATGGCTATGAACCGGTTATGTGGAGACCCGGTGAAGCTTTCCCACCGGGCCAGAACCCATTGATCTCGGGAGCCCAAAAAAGGCGCGAGGTCTTTGGCTCTCGAGCCGAAGCTCTGGAGAGATTTGCCAGCAGACCACCGTTTTCTACCTGTAGGTCCGATGCACTGCATAGCTATGTCGCGAATGTCTTCGAGGATCTAGAAGACGGCACGGTGCGTTTGCGGTGCAGAGGTTCCGAAGAAGCTCGGGTCTATGACGGTGAACGAGTGTCGACGAACGACAAAATCCGCAACTGCAAAGCAAAAGTTGTGATCGGTAAGAGTGGTGACCATGGTTTCGGAAATCTTGGAGAACCAGCGGCAGAAGCCCTAGATAATTCTCGAACGATTGACTACGAGGGTTTGACTCACTTTGGTCCGC
>SGYJ01000034.1 GCA_004214275.1 Acidimicrobiales bacterium
CAGAAAAGCGTTCGTGGCTTGAGCATTAGCAATTAACGCCCGATGTTCGAGGACGACACCCTTGGGTTGACCTGTGCTGCCACTCGTCGCGACGACCAATGCGTCATCTGATTCGACCGGCCATCCATCTAAGGTTGAGGCCTCTGAGGGGCCAAGTACAACCGAAGCCCCCATATGCCGCATCAAATCAAGTTGAGCTTTCTTGGGCAACCTCTGGTCTACCGGTAGTACCGCATCGCCGTCGTCCCACACACGTTGGATGGTGTCAACGAACTGCTGCCCTCCAGGCATACATAGAGCTACAAGGCGATTCACCATGACGACGTTACCGGTGATCTAGAACGCTCGAATCAACAAACTGATCGTGCACGCAGTAATAATTGTGCTCACCGCCATATCAAAGCGGGCGGCATCGATTTTTCGGCCGATTCTTATTCCAAAAGGAAGCACTACAACCACCACGGCAGCAGCCAACGCGGCGCCGCCAACGCGTTGATTCGACCACTGACCAGTAGCCGTCAACGTGACGAGCTGACTAATACCCGCCAAAAGAAAGATCGCTGTGTTGGACACTACGAACCGTTCACGGGAAACACCTAAACCCTGAAACCAAGCAGCCACGAGCGGACCAGAGATACCCGTCGCACCTTGAGCGACCCCGCAAGTGAAGGCGACGGGCACCTTTCCCCACTTTTGAACGTTCGGCGACCACCTCGGTTCTGCTGCAGCAAATTTCCAGATCAAAAAAGATGTCAACACCAGAGCCAGTAAGAGAAGTAGCAGCCGGTCATTTATGCGAGGTAACAGCCAGGCTCCGGCGATAGCACCAATAGATCCCAAGCCGGCAAACAGCATGAGACCATCAGCAGACCGAAGTTCTCTTCGGTGTTCCCTCACCAGCATCGCGTTGCTTACTGCTGTAGGGACAGCCATGATTACGATCGCATCTTGCACTCCGACGAAAAATGCGATTACTGGCACAGCTGTCAGAGGTAGCCCGAGACCGGTCGTTCCTTTGACAAGCGACCCCAGGACAACTGCCAGGGCCACGATCAGTAATTCATACACGCTCATCGCGCAGCTATCTCAACAGCTACTTGCCCAGCGATATACGCGTTGTGCTCTGCTAAGGCAAGGTTGGCTGCAACACTTTCACCTCCTGTTGCCTTCTCCACAGCGGCTAGAACGTGAGGTGTGACTTGTGGGCCTACGAGTCCGCGCTCTTGTACCTCTGCCAGACTTTTCTCAATCGCTCGATCAATCTCAAAAGAATCGAGTTCAGCCTCTGATGGGATTGGGACAACGAGAAGTGTGCCACCCTGTCCAAGTCCTCGACGGTCAAGGTGAAGCTGCGCCGCTTCTCTAGCATCCTCAACTCGATGCGAGATTTGCAAACCCGACGTTCGGGTATAAAAAGCTGGAAACTCATTGGTCTGCCATCCGATGACAGGAACAGACTGAGTCTCTAAATATTCGAGGGTGCGAGGTAAATCTAGAAAAGCTTTGGCACCAGCACTCACAGCCATGACTGGATGTTGAGCAAGCGCATTCAGATCAGCTGAAACATCAGCAGTGATTTCACTTTCGCGGTGAACACCCCCGATGCCGCCGGTCGCAAAGACTTCGATTCCGACTTGCTCAGCAATAGCAACGCTGGCCGAAACAGTCGTTGCCCCCGAGGAGAATTTTTGTGAAGTCGCTATAGCCAGATCTCGAGCGGCCAATTTGACCGAAGAACCAAGCACGCGTTCATAAAGTTCTTCAGGCACACCAGCCCATATCACCCCATCCACTAGCGCAGTCAACGCCGGGGTTGCTCCCGCGTTACGAACAGCTGACAAACATAAATGGAGGGCTTCGGCATTAGCTGGAGACGGCAACCCGAGGGTGGAAAAGATCGTTGATTCCAGAGCTACGACTGGTTCTTGTGCCGCGATAGCGGTTCTTACCTCATCGCCTACAACAATCACCTAAGCCTCCTTGATGAATACAGCATGTCAGTCATGCGGCATCTGACCGTGCCTGCTTCTAATCTGTGGTCGTGTTTAGCGTTATACAGCATCCCGTAGTCACGGCCTGGACTGACCGTTTGCGGTCCATTGAAACCGAAAATGAAGAGTTTCGTCGTTTATTGCGGCAGATTGGCCAGCTGATGGTTCCCTATGCGACCGAGAATTTACCAACTGCAGAAGTAGTCGTCGATACGCCACTTGCACCAACACGGGGCCAACGACTTGACGGTGGCACACCTGTGGTCATTTCAGTACTTCGGGCAGGCAATGGCTTACTTGACGGAATCCTGACGATTCTTTCCGATGCTGATGTCGGATTCATCGGCCTGGCACGAGATCACGACACTTTAGAGGCGGTCGAATATTTTGTGAACCTTCCCGCCCTGTCAGGTCGACATGTGTTACTCGTCGACCCGATGTTGGCGACCGGACACAGCGCGGTAGCTGCTCTCAACCGAGTAGCAACTGAGGCTCCAGCGAGTATCACATTGATGTGTGTGGTCGCTGCTCCCGAAGGCGTACAGCACGTAGATACACATCATCCAAGTGTTCAAATAGTTACGGCTGCTCTTGATGAGGGCTTGAATGATTCTGGATATATTTTGCCTGGACTTGGTGATGCCGGCGATCGTCTCTACGGAACTGACTCATGAACCGTCCAACACCGCCAATTGAATGGGCCGAGGACCATATCCGAATTATCGATCAGACACTTCTGCCCGCAGAAGTCAAGATTGTCGAAGTACGGAATGCCGCTCAGGCAGTAGACGCAATTCAACGACTGGCTATCCGCGGCGCTCCCGCCTTGGGTGCCTTCGGGTCCCTCGCTCTGATCGTAGCTTTAGACGAGACTCGGCCCCGCTCTCTCTCAGAAGCCCAGAGCAGACTGGAGGAATGTCGAACCCTAATTGGTGATGCGAGACCAACTGCGGTCAACCTTCGGTGGGCAGTCGACAGGGTCATTGATCAAGCGACCAGCAACGCTGATGACCTTCCGACACTTAGGGCAGCTCTGATCCGCGAAGCACATGCAGTCGCTGCTGAAGACGAAGCGGCGTGCAACGAGATTGGTCGACTCGGACATGAACTGTTGCGCGACGCCAACGTGATAGGCACCCACTGCAATGCAGGCCGCTTGGCAACGGCCGGGACGGGGACAGCCTTGGCCCCGATGTACGCCAAGGCGGAAGCTGGCGAGCCTCTCCGTGTCCTTGCGTCTGAAACTCGACCCTTGTTACAAGGTGCTCGACTGACAGCCTGGGAATTGGACGACGCTGGGATAGATGTGACCGTGGTGCCAGATAGCGCGATGGCTTCAACTGTTCTGTCTGGTCAGGTGGACGCCTACATCGTCGGCGCAGATCGCATCGCAGCCAACGGCGATGCAGCGAACAAGATCGGCACCGTCGGACACGCTCTGGCATCTCGCGAAGCCGGAATTCCCTTCTACGTTGCAGCCCCAACCTCGACGATCGACATTGCGCTAGCAACTGGAAACCACATAGAGATAGAACAACGCGACGCAATAGAAGTTCATGAGATCTATGGCAGCAGACTCACCCCAGAAGGAGTAGCTGCTTCCAACCCCGCCTTTGACGTGACACCGAATCATCTGATCACTGCAATCATCACTGAAGCGGGGGTGCTACGAGCCCCTTTTAAAGATTCAATAGCTGAAGCACTTTCACGAGTCAGGAGTTCTTGATGAAAAATTTGTGGAACGTCACGGAAGCTTCAACGTTTTCAGGCCCATTGGGTGAATGTGTCTACGGCTCACGACTTCTCGGTGCTGAATCAGCTCTCGTACTCCACGGTGGGGGCAACACTTCTGTAAAGGCCCAGGAAAGTGACATACACGGTGACCAAGTCGATGTTCTGTATGTGAAAGGCAGTGGTTGGGATCTTGCCACAATCGAACCTCAGGGGTTTGCTCCACTGCGTCTTGAAGCGGTCAAACGTTTAGCTGAACTACCGGCACTCACTGATACCGAAATGGTCAATCAGTTACGGCTTAATCTTCTTGACGCTTCGGCTCCTAACCCATCAGTCGAAGCAATCTTGCATGCCTCTCTGCCATTCACAGCGGTGCAGCACACTCATGCCGACGCGGCATTGGCTTTGACCAATACCAGCGAAGGAGAACAACGCGTCCGAGAACTATGGGGGACCTCAGTCGTCGTAGTGCCCTATGTAATGCCTGGGTTCGACCTAGCAAAGGCGTGTGCGCTCGAGTTCGAAAAACAAGCGAACGCCGACACAGTGGCAATGGTGCTGATGAACCACGGTGTGTTCACCTTCGGCGACACAACCGAGCAGGCCTACAACAACATGATCGATGTAATCACCGAGGCTGAGAACTACCTGATAACAAAAGCGGGAGTCGATATAACAAATTCAGCGACTCTAGCGACGCCAGTGAATGCAACAGGTTCTGCATTGGATCAGGCAACGCTCAGACAGAATTTGTCGAATGCCGCGGGTCGGTCCATGCTGCTGGTTCGAACCCCAAATCAGCGGGCAAACGTTTTCGCTGGACGTTCCGACGTCGCCGATGTCGCCTGTCGCGGACCCGCGACACCTGACCACGTCATTAGAACAAAACAATTTCCACTAATCGGCCGCAACATTGACAAGTTTGTTTCGAACTATCACAACTACTTCGAACGGAACCAAGATCGTTTCCCTGGCGTTCAAGAGCTTGATCCCGCTCCCCGAGTAGTGCTTGATTCAGAGTTAGGTCTCTTAACCGCTGGGGCAAGGATTAGTGACTGCGAAATAGCTTCTGACATTTATTTGCATACGATCGACGTGATTGAAGCCTCCGAAGGGCTCGGGGGGTTTGTAGCTCTCCCCGAAACAGACCTGTTCGAAGTTGAGTATTGGGAACTCGAACAAGCGAAGTTGGCGAAATCAGGACAACCCCCTGCTATGTCGGGCGAAGTGGCAGTAGTGACAGGTTCTGCATCTGGAATTGGACGGGCATGTGTCGAAGCGCTTATTAGCAGAGGTGCAGCCGTTATCGGCATAGACCTGAACACATCGGGAACACCTACAACTCCGTCGTTGCTTGAGCTAACTGCTGACGTCACAGATCCCGAATCTTTAGCCACTGCCGTCAACATGGGGGTCGAACGTTTCGGAGGTATCGACATAGTGGTCGCTGCTGCAGGAATTTTTGGCGCTTCCAGTGAGATAGCTGACATTGTCCAAAGTGACTGGGAAACGACTCTGTCTGTGAACTTGAATGGGGTTACTAATTTGCTTCAGGCCACACATCCGTTTCTTGCCTTGTCACCAAGTGGTGGCCGGGTGCTACTGGTTGGGTCAAAGAACGTTCCTGCACCAGGAAAAGGTGCAGCTGCGTATAGCGCCTCGAAAGCAGCGGTTACACAATTAGGTCGCGTAGCTGCACTGGAATGGGCTGAAGATGGAATCGTTGTTAATACGATTCACCCTGACGGGGTATTTGACACTGGCTTATGGTCCCAAGAACTTGTTGATGAAAGAGCAGCAAATTATGGGCTCACCGCCGACGAATACAAACGCAGAAATCTTCTTGGTCAGGAAATAACGAGCGGCGATGTCGGAGAACTCGTGGCGGCTATGTGCAGTCATTCCTTTCGCCAAATAACAGGAGCTCAAATCCCTATCGATGGTGGCAGTGACCGAGTGATCTGAAGCGTGGGTGGCCTAATCGGTGATGCCTGCCATGAGGAGTCCGATTTTCTCTCGGTCGGCATCTTGGGCATCTATGACATCCATTATCTTGCCGTCATACAAAACAGCGATACGGTCCGAAAGTCCAAGAATCTCGTCGAGTTCCGCCGATACAAGTAGCACTGCGGTGCCTTTGTCTCGCTGTTCCAGGATGCGACGATGAATGAACTCAATAGCGCCTATATCGATACCACGGGTGGGTTGGGCCGCGATCAACAATTTGATCTCGTCACTGAATTCCCTACCAACTATGAGTTTCTGTTTGTTGCCGCCACTAAGACTTGAAGCCGGGACAAGGACATTGGGTGTCCGCACGTCAAACTCATCGACCACATCTTGGGCATGACCTCGAATGACGTCTCTCCGCAAAATCCCTCGAATAGAAAAAGGCCTACGGTGATAGCGGTTGAGTATCGAGTTCTCGGCAACCGAATAAACAGCCACAACCCCATGTTTTTCGCGGTCTTCTGGGATGTGTGCCACTCCTTTTTTGGTTATTTGTCGTGGCGAACCGCTGGTTAATTGTTCACCATCAATTTCCATAACCCCAACTGAGGGATGGCGCAGCCCTGTGATTGCTTCGACCAACTCTCGTTGTCCATTGCCTTCCACACCTGCAACGCCCAATATCTCACCGGCTCGAACTTCGAAGTTCAACCCGTCAAGCGCGATCTGGCCTCGGTCATCGTTCACTTCGAGCTCGTTGACCTTGAGAACCACGTCACCCGGGGTGGCAACGGACTTTTCCACTTGGAGCACGACGCTGCGTCCAACCATCATCTCTGCCAAGCCGCTCTCGCTCGTTTGTGACGGGGTTGTTTCGCCAACCACCTTCCCGTTCCGCAAGACCACGATGTCATCAGCAATTGCAAGAACCTCACGCAATTTATGGGTAATGAAGACGATGCCAAGTCCGGTTTCGGTGAGCTCCCTCAACACACCCAATAGATGGTCTGCTTCTTGTGGAGTCAGAACACCAGTTGGTTCATCCATAATTAACACGTCGGCGTTGCGATACAGGGCCTTGAGTATTTCGACGCGTTGTTGCATGCCGACAGGTAAGTCTTCGACTAGTGCGTCTGGGTCAATTTCCAGTCCGTACCGTTCTGAAAGTTCGACGACTCTGTTACGCGCTTCATCGAGGTCAACCAAACCCCGCTTTGTTGGCTCGTCTCCCAACACGATGTTCTCCACGACACGCATGGGTGGCACTAACTGGAAATGTTGATGCACCATTCCAATGCCTCTGGAGATGGCGTCATCTGGACCGTGAAGATCTACCGTTTCATCTTTGATCACCACCTGACCACTGTCAGGCCGATACATCCCAAAGAGAACATTAACGAGCGTACTTTTACCGGCACCGTTTTCACCCAAGAGCGCAAGGATTCGCCCTGGTCGGAGACGTATAGAAACGTCATCATTTGCCAAAACACCTGGAAACTGCTTCGTAACGTTCTCCGCGGCGAGAAGGACTTCCGACATGCTCAACCTTTTTCGTAGTTCTGTCCGAGTGCTGCTGGGTCACGCATAGACCCGACAAGTCCGCTGAGAGCTACGACCACGATCGTCACAACAAACGGAAGCATGCCAACAAACTGCGGCGGGATGTCGAAGGTGTTGTTTAACTGAAACTGATTTTGAAGAGCCGTCGTGAACCCGAAGAACAATGCGGCAGCGTAGGCGCCAAATGGAGTACGTCTTCCAAAAATCATTACAGCTAAGGCCAAGAAACCTCGGCCCCCGGACATTGCTCGGCTGAACGTACCGACAGCCTCGAGCGCCAAATAGGCACCTCCAAGGCCAGCCAGCCCCCCTGCAAGAGTGACGTTGAGATACCGCAATCTCAAAACGTCGATTCCTACTGTGTCAGCGGCACCGGGGTGCTCGCCTATAGCTCGGGTTCGCATCCCCCAGACTGACCGGAATAGAGCGACATGGACTACGACGAGGAGCGCCATCGTCAAGTACGTAAGAGGTGGTCGGCTAAAGAACACAGTACCTACGAGTGGAATATCGGCTAGGGGACCGAGATCAATATTGGTGTATTTGCCCATTCCTAAGGAGCGACTTCGGTCATAAAAGAATGAGGTCAGACCCAACGCGGCGATGTTCAAGACAGTGCCAGCAATGATTTGGTCGACCTTGAGGCCCACTGCCATCGCGGCGAGTAGCCAGCCCATCATAAGGCCCATCCCAATACCAGCGACGGTGCCCATAAATAAGGAGCCCGTCATCGATGCAATCGTGAACGCAGCGAAGGCTGACAGGAGAAACTGTCCTTCGATTCCAATATTTACGACCCCTGAGCGCTCACCAATCATCCCGCACATAGCGCCAAGGGCAAGGAGCGTCGCGGCGCGCACAGTCCCAGCAAGCACGGCCGTGGTTTGAGGGCCGTTTGCGGAGTAAAAGATCCAAATCACCACGAGCATGACAGTGAGGCCCGCGTAGAGCAGTTGTCTTTGTTGAGGTTTCATGACTTGCCCCATCCAGCTCCAAGTTGGAGCTGTTCTGAGGTGTCCTCCCGCATACGCAGCAACCACCTAATGATGATGGGTGCTGCGACGAAAAACAGAATCAGGGCCTGAATGACATCAATGAGCTCTGGGGCGACACCGGCTTTGAATTGCATGCGGGATGCGCCTGCTTCCATTAGACCAACCAGCAGCGCTGCAGGTATGACACCAAGTGGGTTGGCACGCGCTAAAAGAGCAATCGTGATTCCTTCGAACCCGAGACCCACATTGACGCCAGCCTCGAAACGTCCGTCAACTCCCAGACTTTCGACTGCACCGCCAAGTGCTGCCAGCATCCCGGCTACAGCCATCGTGGAACCCATTATCCAGCCAACTTTGATGCCTGAATACCGGGCCGCATTTCTGTTATGCCCGACGCTTCGAACTTCGAAGCCGTAGGTGGTCCTTTCAAGCACTAACCAGCATGTTGCTGCAGCGGCTACCGCTAATAGGAAACCGACTGGTACGGCGCCCAGCGTTGGAATAGTCGCTGAATCCTCAACGAGAGGAGTTCGGGCCACGATGTTGTTTCCAGAATTATCTTTCCATGGATTCGCAGATAACCAGTCAGTGAGATTTCCCGCCACAAAATTAAGCATGATGGTGACGATTACTTCGTGGGCACCGGTTGTCGCTTTGAGCGTGCCTGCCAGACCTCCCCATATTGCGCCGCCGATTGCACCTGCCAGAAGTGCGAGCGGCAGGTGGATCACCATCGGGAGACCATCAATACCAAAACCCACTCCGGCCGCGAAAACCGCACCAATAAGCAGTTGGCCTTGACCGCCAATATTGAACATTCCGGCCTTGAACGCGAATGCTACGGCCAAGCCCCCAAAGATAAGTGGTGTGGCTTTTTGTAGGGTGCGTAAAACGGCGTCAGCATCACCTAGTCCTCCTACCAGCAGGGCCGTGTACGCGGTCGATGGGGAAGCGTTTTGGGAAAGGATCAGAACTGCCCCAATTAATAGCCCAAGGACCACCGCTACAAGCGGAATGGCGACGGTTCGGAGTATGGAACGGCTCATGACGCGACTCGGGGGCACCACTCAGTTTGAGTGGTGCCCCCATTCAAGCCGATATTTCTCTTAAGGCATGGGATTTATGGACCCGTCGTCCAATCCTGCCATGACCGCCGCAAGCGTGTCTCGCATCTCGCTGGTGACGATGCCGTCGAAATCATGGTGCGGAGCAAGACCTACTTCGCCGAAGTAGTTGCCGCCTTCCATGGTTCCTGCGTGGGCCTGAGCAATCAGTTCGGCCACTCCAACGTCGATGAGCTTCATCGCGCTAGTCACCAAGCAAGGATGCGCCTCAGGCACTGTGAACCATTGATCTGAGTCCACACCCACACAGAGGGCGCCGGCTTCACCGGCCACCTCAATCAAGGCTCCATTACCAGTTGCACCACCCGCGCCGAAGATAATGTCGGCACCCTGGTCTAGGGCCTGACGAGCGGTTGTTGCTCCCCATTCCGGGTCACCGAAAGCGACATCCAAACCGCCTGGGTGATAGGTGGAGATGGTTTCTACATCCGGGTTGGTGTAGCGGGCGCCGTTCTCCCAGCCTTCCTTAAAGAAGACGACTGGCGGAACTAAGTCGGTACCGAGAACTGCACCAACAATGTTCGTTTCCGTCAACATGCCGGCCAACGCTCCAGCCATAAAGCCAGCCTTGGCCTCGGGGAACATTAAGCCTGCAAGGTTTGGAAGCGCTTCGTTCTGCCATTGGTCGACACCAATAAACATGACGTCTGGATTAGCTTGAGCAGCCTCAATAGTTGCTTCACCCAAACCGAAACCGACGGTCACAATGATTTTCGCTCCATCATCCACAAAAAGCTGGATGTTGTTTGCGTAATCTTTGGATTCTTCAGTCTCAATGTAGGTAGCGGTAGCAGAAGCAGGGATATTCGCAGCGCCCGTTTGAGCGCCTTCCCATGCCGACTGGTTGAAGCTTTTGTCATCAACCTTGCCGGTGTCGGTGACTAATCCAATCGAGTAACCACCAGAGATTTTTCCTCCACCGTCACTGCCACATGCTGCAGCAACAAGTCCGAAGACCATCAGTAGGGCGAGGAGACGTCGCCACATCGGAGCCATATTCACATCCTTCATTGTTGAGGCCTCATCCCCTCCCGAGACGATGACCGGTCCTGACCCTAGTGCTGTTTTGAAGGCTTCTGAGGACGAATCTGAACTTTCATTAGATGGATGCATGTTGACGAATCCATGTATGCATCGCTATCCCTGATGCGACTCCCGCGTTGATGGACCGCGTTGAGCCGAACTGAGTAATTGAAAGCACTAATTCAGCCATCTCACGCACGAGAGGAGACAGACCTGGACCTTCTTGTCCGAACACCAGCACACAGTTGCGAGGCAAGGGAGTTGTTTCGATTGGTTGCGCTCCGGGAAGGTTGTCGATGCCAACCACAGTGAGTTCTTTAGCAACCATCGCGTCAACAAACTCTTCGACAGTGGGGTGGTGTGCCAGGTGCTGATAACGGTCGGTAACCATTGCGCCTCGTCTATTCCACTTTCGTTCTCCAACGATGTGAACGGCCTCAGCCAAAAACGCGTTTGCATTTCGGACAACCGTTCCAATGTTTAAATCGTGCTGCCAGTTTTCGATCGCGACATGGAACGGATGGCGACGCAAATCAAGGTCGGCGACGATCGCTTCTCGACGCCAGTAGCGGTATTTGTCTAACACGTTACGTCGATCGCCATCGCGCAATAGCTCTGTGTCGTATTGAGCCCCTTCGGGCCATGGTTGCCGGTGCGGACCAACCCCAACTTCTTCGCCGAGATGATCAGTCATTTAGCGCGAACCCGAATTCAGTTCTATTCCTGGACCAGTTCAATCAATGTTCCAAAGCTGCCTTTGGGGTGCATAAAAGCGACTGTTGTGCCTCGAGAGCCTGGACGGGGACTTTGATCGATGGGGGTCGCCCCCGCAGCAACCATCGCTTCGAGGGCAGCCTGACAATCATCAACTCGATAACCAATGTGGTGAAGTCCTTCGCCTCTCTTCTCCAAATACTTTGCTATCGGAGAGTCCGGGCGAGTAGCCGTGGTTAGTTGAATGTAACTATCCGCGACCTTCACTAATGCTTCTTCGACGCCATCACTTTCCACTATCTCCCGGTGATGGACTTCTGCCCCGAAAGCTTCTTCGTAATAGGCGATAGCTGCCTCCAAATCATGGACGGCGATCGCTACATGGTCGATTTCAGTAAGAATCATCATCAGCTCCCTGGTGTTTGTTCAAGAGATCGAGCGTGTCGTTGGAACAACGTTATTTTGTCTTCTCCGATCACTTCAC
Organism: Acidimicrobiales bacterium; assembly: GCA_004214275.1. Taxonomy (GTDB): domain Bacteria; phylum Actinomycetota; class Acidimicrobiia; order Acidimicrobiales; family Poriferisodalaceae; genus MedAcidi-G3. The sequence goes on from SGYJ01000034.1 coordinate 11,576, forward strand.
GCTTCTCGGGATCAGTGATTCCCATCCCTGCTTCTGGGGCCAAACACAAAACCCCCAACTTTCCTTCGTGCTGGTTGTGGTGAACCTGGAACGCAGCTTCTCCCGTCTCAGTCAACGCGAACGTCTTTGAAAGAATCGGTTGGATTCGACCCTGGTCGAGCAGTCGGTTCATTTCCCAAGCCTCGGAGTAGTTTGCGAAGTGACTCGACACGATCTGCTTGAGGCGCATCCAGAGATGACGGTTGTCATATTCGATCATGTAGCCGGTAGTTGCCGCGCATGTAACTATTTTGCCTCCGCGCTTCGTAACAAATACTGAAGCACCCATCGTCGAACGGCCAGGATGCTCAAACACGATGTCGGGGTCATCGCCGATAAAACCCCGTACCTTTTTTCCTAAGCGACGCCACTCCCCCTCGTCTTGCGTATGGTCATCTGACCAGAATCGGTAATCCTCTTCGTTTCGGTCGATCACATGCTCAACACCTAGTTCGTGGAGCAATTCCACTTTGTCTGACGAACTGACAACACCCACGGGAGTACCCCCACCATTGATCACAAGCTGACATGCGTACCCACCAAGTCCGCCTGAGGCACCCCAGATCAAGACATTGTCACCTTGCTTCATTCTGGCTGCGTTATCTCCAACCAGCATCCGATATGAAGTGGACGCGCATAGGGCGTTGACAGCAGATTCTTCCCATGTGAGGTGCGCCGGCTTCGGCATAAGTTGATTTGCTTTGACGATGGACATGTCAGCTAGTCCGCCAAAATTACTCTCAAAACCCCATATTCGTTGATTGGAGGCAAGCATGGAATCTTCATGGGCTGCCGGGTCTTGGTCATCGACATAGTTGCAATGAACTGCAACGCGATCTCCGGGTTTCCAGTTGCGCACTGCTGAACCGACTCTTAGGACCACACCGGAAGCGTCAGATCCAATTACGTGATGGTCAAGAGCGTGCCGGGCTCCCCAAGTACTCTCCCGGCCGAGGCGATCTAGAAACCCAAAGGTCGGAAGAGGCTCGAAAATTGAGGTCCACACGGTGTTGAAGTTGATCGAACTGGCCATAACAGCTAGGTACACCTCATCGGGTGCAAGTTCGGGGGTTGCTACTTCATCGATGTGTATAGATTCCCTCGGATCTTTTTCCGAAGATTCTCGGCCTTCGAACATGTTTTGTTCGTCGCGAGTTACGTAGGCGGCTCTGTAGCTATCAGGAATTTCAAGGGCCGCTATTTCATCGCTGGACGCATCGGCCTGAATCGCCTCAAGGATGTGCTGCATGGGTGACAAGTCACTTTCCAGTATTGAAGGGGATGGCTTACCGGCGGTCGAGACGTTTGATTGACTCAAGCACCAACAGTGCACGAAATCTACAATTAAAATCAGAAGTCTAAAACTCTGGAGAAGAGGTAACTCATGCCCGGCTCAGTATTCATTTCAGGAGCACGCACCCCTATTGGTCGTTTCAACGGAGGGCTAGCCAACTTCACGGGCGCCGAATTGGGATCCCATGCAATTTCCGCTGCTCTGGAGCGTTCAGGAATTACAGGTGATCAGGTCGATCATGTGGTGATGGGCCAGGTCCTTCAGGCCGGCCAGGGTCAGATAACTGCCAGGCAGGCTGCAGTGGGCGCGGGAATACCAATGGATGTTCCGGCTATCACGATCAACAAGGTTTGTCTGTCTGGGCTGAATGCCATCTATCTAGCCGATCAAATGATTTCTTCGGGCGATGCAGAGGTGGTTGTGGCCGGGGGAATGGAGTCGATGACCAATGCTCCTTATTTGCTTGCTGACGGTCGGAACGGTTTACAAATGGGTCACGGCGAGGTGCGTGACGCGATGATCCATGACGGCTTGTGGTGCGCTTTCGATGATGGCCATATGGGGGACGGTACCGAAAGAGACGCTGCCGGGATTGGTCGGACGGCGATGGACGAGTTCTCTGCTCAATCACACGAACGAGCTGCTGCTGCTCAGAAGGATGGTCGCTTTGAGGCTGAAATCTCACCTGTTTCTGTAGCCCAGCGAGGTGGTGACCCGTTGATCGTCGACACCGATGAAGGTGTGCGGCCGGGTACAACTGCAGAAAGTCTCGCTAAGTTGCGTGCCGCTTTCGCAACCGATGGGTCTGTAACTGCAGGTAATGCTTCACAGATCTCTGATGGTGGCTGTGCGCTGGTCATGATGTCACCAGGGAAAGCTGAGGAACTTGGTCTTGAGATTTCGGCTCGGGTTGTCAGCTACGGAATGGTGTCGGGACCAGGCACCTCACTTCTCACTCAGCCGTCTAGAGCGATTCGTCAAGCGCTCTCTAAGACCGAGTTAGATGTCTCAGATATCTCTCTTTTCGAACTGAACGAGGCGTTCGCCGCGGTAGGCCTAGCTGCTACCGAAGATCTCGGGGTAGGTGATGACATAGTCAACGTCAACGGTGGTGCCGTTGCTCTCGGTCATCCAATCGGTATGTCAGGAAGTCGCCTCGCGCTCACGTTGATGTCTGAGTTACGCCGACGGGGCGGAGGGTATGGCGCTGCGGCTCTTTGTGGGGGTGGCGGCCAGGGCGACGCTTTGTTGATCGAAGTCGCATAAACCTGCCGATTCAGCCACTTCTTGTAATACTCCCGAAATGTTTGTAACGTAATTGCAAAGAGTCCCGCTCTTACGGATGTCGGAGTTGGAAGCTATGGGGTTCGTAATGACGTGCCCGCAACACGTTGATCGGATTTGTTTCCCACTCCGGCATCCGCCCTCCCACCATCGACCGAAACTTAGGTTTGTAGTTCCCGACGACCTTCTAAGGCGCGACCCAAGGTCAATTCGTCGGCATATTCCAAGTCACCACCAACAGGCAAACCACTAGCAATTCTCGTCACCTTGATACCCAGTGGTTGCAGCTGGCGAGCCAGGTACATGGCGGTTGCTTCGCCCTCAATATTGGGGTTGGTACACAAAATCAATTCAGTCACACTTTCGTCGCTGATGCGAGACATCAATTCACGAATACGGAGCTGCTCAGGACCAACTCCTTCCATCGGGTTCAAGGCCCCCTGCAAAACGTGATAGCGGCCGCGAAACCCTGCCCGTTCAAGAGCCACAACATCCTTAGGTTCTTCCACGACGCAAAGAGAACCTGTCTGACGTTGAGGGTCTTCGCATGTTGAGCAAAGCGCGCCTTCTGAAATATTCCAGCATTTTTCGCAGAAGCCGATTCTTTCCTTAACTTCGACGATTGCCGTCGCCAACTGCTGGGCGTCGCCCTTAGGCAACTTAAGTAAATAAAACGCGATTCTCTGAGCAGATTTCGGACCGATCCCCGGGAGTCGACCGAGTTCATCGATTAGATCTTGCACTGGGCCGTCATACATGCCTCTCTAACCTCCGTCATCCGGTAGGGCAATCGAACCGACCCTCGCCATCGCAGCTGCCTGCGCGTTACCGCAACGTCGTAATCCATCACGAAAGGCTGCTGCTACTAGGTCCTCAAGCATGGTTATCTCATCACTGTCCACGGCATCAGGATCAATGTGTACCTCAAGGACAGTTCCGTCAGCTTGCATTGACACCGTTACTGCGCCACCACCAGCGGATCCTTCCACCACGGTCGACGAAATTTCTTTTCTCTGTTCCAGTAGCTGTTGCTGTAAGCCCTGTGCTTGCGCGAGAAGCGGGTCTCCAGGTGAAGTCTCACTCATCGGTCAATCACCCTCACCCATTACCTTCATCTTCGGACGCTACGGCACCGGGGAACGCATCTAACAGTCGGTCAACACTTGAAGGACCAGCGTCAGCGCTCGCCTTGAATTCAGCGGGGTCTACGATTTCTTCCTCTGCGACGACAACTGGTTTGGTATCTGCATGAGGATTCTCCTCGGGTGCGGCGGTGAGGTCGACTTGGACCGGGGTCTCAAGCGCATTTCGGAGTGCTGCTTCAATCTCGTCTTTCATTTGTTCACAGCGTTCTCGGTGAGTTTCGTTCGGCAACTCGAACTGCACCTGTCCTTCTGAGACACTGACGATCGTCGCCGCTTGGAATCGTGCCCGAGCTCGGGCGCTTAATGCAGGAAGCGCTTGTTGCTCCCAAATCTCTGTGACTCGTGCCATTGACAGGTCCTCGACGGTTTTGTCTGATGTTTGGCTTGCAGGCAACGTCTGGTCTGGGGAGTCGGCCACATTGTCGTCGCTACTTGGTGGAGGTGGAGGTGGGGGCACAGGGGGAACCGGCGCTCTGACTGAATCACCAGGCGGTGCTTCCGATTCTTCCGAGCTTTGCGCCGAAGCCAATGCCGCTCTTGCCTGGGCTGCGGGTCCGCTACCTGTGACTTCCGTTGGACTCGCGGGGCGTTCGGGTTTTTGAGGTGCTTGTGGCTCAGCTGTCGCAGCAAACAGTCGAACCAACGCTAAGTCCAGAACAAGCCGCGGATCCGGTGCCTGTCGCATATCGACCAGTGCCTGACCTAATAGTTCCAGTGCACGGACATTGACTGCTCGGGTTATTCGACCGGCTTTTTCGGCAAGTTCAGGTAGCTCTTCAGGTGTCGAGTCTCCGGAGTTAATTCCTGCACCCGCGAGAAAAATATCTCTCAGCTTTCGTGTCGTTCGATACGCCAAATCTTTGGGGTCAACACCAGCAGCAACGGTTTCAGCGATAGCGGTCATTGATTCCGTAAGGTCCTGCGCGACGATCGCATCAACGAGGGCATCAACCGAACCCCGATGTTCGGGGACACCGCCCGCTGTAACCACTTGGTCTAACGCTGAAAGCATGTCTCGAACCGAACCGCCGCCCCGTTCAACGACATAATCCAAGACGGACGAATCGATCTGCAAATCAGCTCGTTCGGCTATTTCTTTGGCATGGTCACGAAGAAGTCCCGCGGGGACCAAGGTCAGTTCGACATGCTGTGTCCTACTACGAATTGTGGGCGAAACTTTCTGCGGGTCGGTCGTCGCCAAAACAAAAATCACATGCTCGGGTGGTTCCTCCAGGGTCTTCAGGAGAGCATTGGAGGCCGGGTCTGTGAGCATGTGGACTTCGTCAAGAACATAGACCTTACGTTTTCCCGGATTTCCTAATGCCACGTCGCGATTAATCTGGCGAATGTCGTCAAGCCCCCGGTGCGAGGCGGCGTCTAGCTCAATCAGATCCATTGAAGTGCCTGATTCAAAGTTTGTGCAGCTGTCACAATTCCCGCACGGCTCTCCGTCTCCTGGCGGCTCCAGACAGTTCAAAGCTTTCGCCAAAATACGGGCTGTCGATGTCTTACCTGTCCCACGCGGACCACTGAGTAAATAAGCGTGCCCAACGCGTTCTTCCACCACTGCGTTGCGAAGAGCTGCGACCAAATGATCTTGGCCGATTACTTCAGAAAAGGTTTGTGGCCGAAAACGTCGGTACAAAGACTGGTACACCATCTAATCGCTGATGCTACTTGCGTGCCGCTTCGCTTAGTGGCAAGTAGCCTAGGAGCGCATCATCGTTCCACGTGGCGGCCGGGTCCTGTGCAACAGTGGCCCGTGAATCGAGTCAGGGCCGGGAGGCAGCAGCTCTCAGCGGATTCCGCTGTGTGCCGCAGATCACCTGGTCGCCTCGTGGAACGATGATCGAGGAGAGTTGCCAGAGCGGACGAATGGGCTCGCTTGGAAAGCGTGTGAGGTCTAACCGGCCTCCGTGGGTTCGAATCCCACACTCTCCGCCATGAACGATG
>SGYJ01000035.1 GCA_004214275.1 Acidimicrobiales bacterium
TTGTTCAGCATTGGTTTCGAGAGTCTGTTCCTTTGCTGCGGCTTGGGCCGTCTCCAGAGTTCGAATTTCCTTGCCTGTTAGATAGAGCCGGATTGATCTGAGTTCCTCGGCTACCGATCCATGCCGTTTTGCGGCGTCCGCTTGTTTTTCGAGCGGACGTAACTGGCGACGGACTTCCTTTTGGAGATCTTGGAGTCGCGTCATGTTGGCTTCGGTAGCGGCTAACCGACGCTCTGCTCGTTCTTTTCGTCGCCGATATTTAAGAATCCCCGCTGCTTCTTCGACTATTGCACGTCGATCTTCTGGCCTTGAATTTAGGACTTGGTCTATTTGACCTTGAGCCACAATCACGTGTTGTTGTCGACCAACTCCGGCATCACTCAATAGTTCTTGAATATCGAGCAGACGGCATGGGACTCCATTAAGCGAATACTCAGAGTCTCCTGAGCGATACAAGGTCCTTGTAACGGTCACTTCCGTGAACTCGATTGGCAAAGCGCCGGAGGAGTTATCAATCACAAGACTGACCTCTGCACGCCCAAGCGCTGGACGATCAGGGGTGCCAGCAAAGACGACGTCTTCCATTTTCCCTGATCGCACCGTGCTCGGCCCCTGAGCACCTAGAACCCATGCCACGGCGTCAACAACGTTGGATTTACCGCTGCCGTTAGGACCAACAACAACAGTTACCCCTGGCTCGAATTCCAACACTGTTGGGTCAGCAAAGGACTTGAAGCCCTTCATGGTGAGCGACTTTAGGAACACTAGTAATGACCTAACCGGAGAACGACGTGGCACCACTGACACCAGCGGCACTCCGACATAATGCCCTCTCGCTGACCTTCATTGGTTGACCCTCAGCCAGGTATTTGATTTACGCGAAAGTTTTGCCTTCTACACCTGATAATCGCAGTAGTAGTGAGTAGTTCCACCGACCCTCGCTGTAAGGACATCTCCGCGGCCGTTCTTGCTTCGTTCCCCACCTCGACCGTATACCTCCAGATACTCGTCATATCCTCCGGGTTGACCGAAAACATCACAGCTTCCATCAAGACCAACTCCGCGATGTTTCACGGCGTTATGGATCGTCTCAACAATCGCTCTGTATAGCCGTCGTATTTCTTGGGTGATTAGCTGATCCGCGATTCTGTCGTGACGAAGTAACGCCGCGTGAAGAATTTCGTCGCTGTAAATCGGTCCTAAGCCAACGATGAACGTTTGGTCCATCAAAAGCGGTCGTAGTTTGCCGTCATGTTCCAACAATCGACGTCCGAAATCGGTCCACGAAATCGGCTCATCGACTGGGTCGAAGCCGAGTTCGGCAATCTCCGGAAAGACTTGGCCCATCTCTTCACCATCAACCAGCGTGACGGTTGCGCTTTTGTCATCATCGATGAGTCGCAGCTGGCCTTTCTGCGTAAAGCCGATAATTAACTGGGTGTCTGGTTGCCGATCATCTTTGTTCGCTGCTCTTTGTAATGACCCTCCAACACCGAGGTTGATAACCAGCGATTGCCCATTCCCTACTTCTAGGCAGAGCAGCATGCCTACACGTTTCACAGCTGAAATCTTGCGCCCGGACAGAGCTTTAGTCAGACCTGTTTTGTTGGCCTGACCCGGGATCAGCCGCTTCGGTCCGATGACATCTATTTCTTTGATTTTCAAACCACCCACTTCCCGATCTAGATCACGGCGAGCGGTTTCGAGTTCAGGCAGTTCCAACATGTTTAGATTTTCCTTGGTTGGTTGATTGGTTGACCTCATTGGCTAATTGGAGTTGTATCCAAGCCTCGTCAGCAGCGGCTTGCTCAGCTTGCTTTTTGGAAGTTCCTTGACCTCTGCCGTGAACTGAACCTGCAAACGAAACCTCGGCGTAAAACCGTTTGTCATGGTCAGGTCCGCTCTCCTCTAGGGCATAAGCGGGCGAGTCACCGTAAATACGAACGACAAATTCTTGTAATCGTGTTTTCGCATCTCCAATACCAGGGTCGAGGGACACTTGCTCTATTCGTTCACTCAACGCCTCAATGACGAATTTTTCAGTCGCATCAAGTCCTCCGTCGAGATACATCGCCCCTAGGAGAGCTTCAAATGCGTCACACAAGAGCGAAGCTTTTTCTCGACCCCCGGATCGATCTTCGCCTACCCCCAGTAGCAAGGCGTTCCCTAATTCGTAGTTACCGGCTGCATCGGCGAGGCTCGCGGCGTTAACGACGGCAGATCTTGCCTGGGCCAGCTCCCCCTCACTCCATTCTGGATGCGCTCGATACAGGTGATTTGTTATGCAATGTCCTAGTACTGCATCACCCAGCAGTTCGAGCCGTTCATTTGATGGAGAATCGTCGCGTTCGGCACACCAACTTCGATGAGACATGGCCAATAAGAGCAAAGTGCTATCACTGAACGAATATCCAATTCGGTCAGCTAACGCCAGGAGTTGGTCTTCGGACCTCAAAGTGTCAACCAATTCGCGCCATGACGTAATCGATCGCGTCGCGCACGGTTTTGAGGTCCTCGAGGTCCTCGTCTTCTATTCGAAAGCCCACGGTACGTTCAGAAAGCTCTTCCTCAAGACCCTCTACTAGTTCGATGAGGGCAAGTGAGTCCGCTTCAAGGTCTTCCACAAACGAAGATGATTCTGCAATTCGACTGGGATCGATCTCAAGGATGTCCGATAGTTGGTCGCGAATGATGCCGAAGACGCCATCTCGGTCAGGTGGGCTCTGTTCGACATGTGTTTCTGCGGGCAACGAAGACTCCTACACGACTGGTTTGCGTTGAACTCACCATAGCAGATGGCACAAAATACCACTTTTAGTAGTATTCATCGCAGAAATAATACTGAACGTGTTTTTCTCGCTGTTCTAGAGGCTGATAGCCGCAGCCAATTCCCCAACTAAATCAAGCTCAACCATGTCCTGTGCAACTTTGCATGCGTTAACTATGGCAGTGGGTCCTGCTGAACCATGGCTAATGATCGCAACACCGTTAACCCCAAGCAGCATGGCTCCTCCCACAGCGTCAGGATTAAGTTCCGCTGCGATTGGTGCAAGGTGACCCAATGCCTGAGCCCCTACTTCGGCGGCATCATCAGTGCTGAGGGCCGAGATTATTTGGTTCACAAGGAACTGGACTGTTCCCTCCAAAGTTTTCAAAATGACATTTCCAGTAAATCCATCGGCAACGAGTACATCCACGTCGCCATCTAGCACGTCACGTCCTTCAACATTTCCAATGAAATTGATGGTCGAATCATCAGCTAACAAATGGTGGGCTTCTTTAACCAGCTGGTTCCCTTTTTCGGGCTCTTCGCCAATGGAAACCAACCCAATTCGAGGTGAGGGGACGTCGTATCGCACCTGCGCAAATGCGGACCCCATTCGAGCAAACTGGTGTAACCAGTCAGCTTGACAGTCCGCCATGGCACCCGAATCAAGCAAAATCTTCGGTGCCCTTCCTGGAACCGGGAGCGTCGTTGCGATCGCAGGACGATTCACTCCCTTAAGTCGTTTCATCCGCAATAACGCAGCTGCTGCCACAGCTCCAGTATTTCCTGCGCTGACCATGGCTGAAGCATGTCCATCTCGAACGCATTCCGCGGCACGCACGATAGACGAATCCTTTTTCGTTCTTACTGCTCGACCTGGTTCGTCGTCCATCTCGATTACTTCGAGGGCTGGATGCAGCGTAATGCCGTCATAGTTCGAGATCCGAGCAGGATCTCCAACGAGTTCAACCGGGATACCGCTGCTAAGTGCTTCGCGAACGCCCTCAACAATGACCGACGGCGCGTTATCTCCGCCCATTGCGTCAACAACGATGGGCTTCACAGCAATTTCGCTGTTTCGCTAGTCAACTTCGACAGCTTGACGACCTGCATACCAGCCGCAATTGCCACAGACCCGATGTGGCAACTTGGCCTCAGAGCATCGTGGACAAGAACTACGTGAGGAAGGGCGAAGCTTCCATGCGGCAGCACGACGACTGCGCGTTTTTGACTTGGAAGTCTTTTTCTTTGGGACAGCCATCGTCAACCTCAAGAAATTGGCTCGGCGTGGTCCCGCCAAGCAAGCGAATAGATCTCCGATTTGGTGCCAATGACCGCAGTCAATATGCGGCACTACGCCTCGGTGTGAAGTGCGTCAGAACTAGCGACACAGACAAAAGAGGCTACCCGAAGAGGAATCGACCTCCTACTGCCACCTCACCCACCACCATTGAACTTGATAGCGGCAATTTCTTTATTCGTCCTCAAACGTAAGGTCGTCCAGTACCGCCCATCGCGGATCCTTGGATTCCTTACGGTCTGGATCTTCATTGGAGTTGTTATCTAGAACTTGGTATGCCGGTGCTGCGGCCAAACATTCTTCAGTTGCCGAACAACGGATCACTCCAACAGGCAGTTCAAGCAATACGGCGTCTCGAATCATCGGCTCTAAATCAATGAACTCTTCACCAAGTTTGTAGGACTCTCCCTCTCGAGGATGTTCCTCAAATAACTCTTCGACTTCGGCTATCGCGCAACCATCAACTTGGCGCAGACAACGCGAACACTCAGCGTTCCAATTAACCGACACTTTGCCGTTGACAGTGACTCCTCCACGTACCTGATCCACGAGGAGATCGACCAGAACAACTTCATCAGGTAGCAGGGAGACGTCACCCACTTGCAATGGGCTATCTAGGTCTTGTAGCAGAGAAGCTCGAACTTCGACCTTCCATTGTCGGTTGGGATCGAGACGTTGAAGTCTCTCCAGCGGGAATCGGAGCTCGGGATGTGGCCTCGCGTCTCTCAACTCTCGTCCTGATCAAAAACTTCGGGGCCTGAAGCACGTTCCGGCTCTGGAGCTTCGGGTTCTTCCACCTTCACCATTGGCTGCAACCGTGTCCTGGCGTTCACTATCGCTCCTTGGACCTTCTCTAAAGCATCGGCAAACTGTTCGAGACGATGGTCGCAATAGTCGTCGACTTCGTGTTGCCTTCTTCGAGCTTGAGACTCCGCTTGCTCTACCATCTGACGGGCCTTGCGTTCAGCTGATCGAACGACTTCTGTTCTCTGCACCATCTGAGCTACTCGAGTTCGAGCCTCCTCAATAACCAACCCCGCGTCGACCCTCGCCTTCGAGAGAAGCTCTTCGCGTTCTTTCAGCAGCCACCTTGCTTCTCGGACTTCTTCAGGTAACTCAAGTATGGCGGCTTCTAGCAACTCGATAATCTCATCTCTACTGACCATGACAGATGTTGATAGGGGCATCGGTCTGGCGGCGTTAATGACATCGACAACTCGCCGCACCAGAGCTTCGGCACCCGGACCGCTTAGCGGCGCGGCATCAGTCACTTGGGCATCTTTTCTCTGAGTCGCTCCGCTATGGATTCGGGTACAAGATGGGAGCAGTCAGTGCCAAAGGCAGTGATATCGCGTATGTACTTCGACGCTATGAATGCGTTTTCACTTGCTGATGGCAAAAACAATGTTTCAACGCCGCTAACAGATTTGTTCATCTGGGCCATCTGGAGCTCGGACTCGAAGTCTGCTGACCCTCTTAGCCCTTTGATTATGAAGTCGACTTCTAAGCGGCGAGCCAAATCGACCACTAACTCACCGAACTGAACAACTTCGACGTTGCCTAAATGCTCACAGGCATCTGTGAGCATTTCTACCCGCTCTTCATCGGTGAAGAATGGTGAGGACTTCTGAGGGTTCCTCATTGCCGCAACCACTACGTGATCGAATAGGCGACTTGCAGTCGCACAGATCTCTATGTGGCCGTTGTGGACAGGATCAAACGAGCCTGGGTACAGAACCTTGACCACGAGTGTCTCCTCGCCTAGCGCTTCGGGCTACTTGAAACGGTACCGATCTTGACGGGAATCCTCCACTGTCAACACTCCAAATCCGCACAAATCAAGATATTTTTGTGTCGCTAGGTCTCAAAATAGTGACGACAGCCTTCCCATAGGTTTTGCTTCGCACCACTTCCCAGTTGGGAAAAATGCTGAGCGGCGTGTCGCTCTCCGCAACTATCAAAGCATTTCCCGCTACTTCCAGCAGCTCATTCCACGCCTCAAACCCATAGGGCGGATCTGCTAACACTAAGTCAACCTCGAAAGACCGGAGCCGCTGAACCGAATCTCCATGAATCACCTGACCTTCCAATCCAAGGGTGTCCAGGTTCTCATTAATGGTTCGACAGGCTGTCAGATCATTGTCCACGAAGGTTGCCTCATCCGCCCCACGCGATAAGGCTTCCAGGCCCAGCGCCCCGGAACCGGCAAACAAGTCAGCTACACGGGCACCAGCAGGTAGTCCCAGGCTAAACAGCATGTTGAAGATTGCTTCGCGCGCTCGTTCGGATGTAGGGCGAGCTTTATCATTTTGGGGCGCCAATATTCGTCGACCACTCAATTCCCCTCCGACAATACGCATGGGATGACAATAACGGCACACTGTTGGTATGCAGGTTCCTGAATCGATTATCTGCGTTGATTGTGGCGGCTTGTGCCGTCGGATTAGCTACGAAGAGCCCGACGAGGGGTTTCAACCCGGTGATGTGGTTGCTTATCGATGCCGCGACTGTCTTGACCGTTGGGACATAGTGGTCGAAGACGAGTAGGGCAGACCCCTCTTACCCTCTCAGCAGATTCTCCGCGTCATCATCCCGACGCTCCACAAACCACCGGATCTCATCTTCAAACAAAAGGTGTTGTCCAAGTGAGCCTCTCTCATCTACGAGTTCGGCTGCCAAATCGCGAGCACGCTCGACCCACACCCGATCTCGCGCCAGTGAGGCGAGTTTGAGATCGTTTCTACCTGATTGTCTTTGTTCAAAGATGGTCCCTTCGCCTCGAAGTTCGAGGTCACGCTCCGCGAGAGCGAAACCGTCATTCGATTCCTCGAGGGCTGTTAGACGTTCTTTAGCGTCTTCAGAAATCTCTTCGGTGGCAATCAAAAAACAGGTGGACTGATGGCTGCCTCTACCCACTCGCCCTCGAAGCTGGTGAAGCTGAGCTATTCCAAACCGGTCCGCGGACAAAATAATCATGGTCGTAGCATTTGGAACATCGACTCCGACTTCGATGACAGTTGTAGCAACCAAAACATCAAGCTGACCTTCTCGAAAAGCCTCCATCGTTTGATGTTTTTCGACAGCGTCTAAACGCCCGTGCAACAGTCCAACGCTCAGATCTGAGAGCACGCCAGTGACGAGTTCTTGTCGGGTGTTTTCAGCTGAGCTCGCATCTAACTTGTCGCTCTCTTCGATCAACGGACATACGACATAGGCTTGACGGCCTTGCATAACTTCGGAATGAACGTGGTCCCACACTTGTTCAACGTCTTGAGATATCCAGGACGTCGCGATTGGGGATCTGCCTGGTGGCAGTTCATTCAAGGTGGATACGTCTAGGTCCCCGTATACGGTCATAGCCGCCGTGCGAGGTATGGGGGTGGCGGTCATAACCAGTAGATGAGGCCACTTACCATCATCACGGCCTCGTTCTCTGAGAACTGACCTCTGTTCGACGCCGAAGCGGTGTTGTTCGTCGACGACGACGACACTCAGCGAGGAAAAGGTAATTCCTTCCTGAATTAAAGCGTGTGTTCCGATGACTAGATCGACCGATCCATCTTCCATTCCTTTGACGACGCGCCGACGATCAGTTCCGGTCACTCCGTTCGTCAACAACTTTATTGACAGCGGCCTTACCCCGGTCAGAGTTGTTGGATCCACTACTTCTAGACCCTTAGCAAGCTCATAGAGGTTTATGTAGTGCTGTTCCGCTAACACCTCTGTCGGGGCCATAAGGGCACCTTGGTGTCCTTCTGTAATCGCTATCAGTAAGGCGTGCATGGCTACCAACGTCTTGCCGGCCCCAACGTCTCCTTGGAGGAGCCGGTGCATGGGTTGATCAGAATTTAAGTCTGTGCTTATTTCCGCCATCGTCCTTTGTTGTGCGGCAGTCAAAGTAAAGGGCAACCCATCCACAAATTTGGTTAACAAAGGGTCGTCAACCTTGTGTTTCACGCCCGAAGCACGATCAAGACGTCGCATCTTGCGCATACGCAGAACTAGTTGAACTCTCAATAGTTCGTCGAGGACTAAGCGATCTCTCGCATTCAAAACATCCGACATTGAAGTCGGTTGGTGAATCGCCTCCAACGCATGCATCCGGTCGAGCAAGCCCAATTCCTGCAAATACTTTGGGGGCAGAGGATCCACAATGCTTCTACTGCGACAACGACGCAGGGCCTCGGTAGACCAACGTCCTATATCCCACGTACTAAGACCCGCTTTACCTGATTGGGGATATATGGCCACGATTTTTCCCGTGCGATCTCCAACTAAGTCGACCAAGGGGTTGGTCATTTGAAGATGACCGCGATACAGATCGACCTTGCCGAACAAGGCCACCGTCAGCCCCTGATCGAGTTGCTTCGAGCGCCATGCCTGATTGAAGAAAACTAGTTTCAAGCTCCCGGTCTCATCAGAAAGGGATGCCTCGACAATGGATTTCCTATTTCGAGTCCTCCGCGACGTGACGCTTTCGATATCTCCCACGACCATGACTTGTTGGCCGGGACGCACATCAACAAGCTTGGCTTCATGACTTCGATCGATGTAGCGGCGTGGATAATGAGTCAGTAGGTCGAAAACCGAGTGAATCTGAACTTCTTCCAACGAAGCTCGTCGCTGCTCACCAACTCCTTGCAAACGGTCGACGCTTATAGCGTCGAGTTCACGAAGAGAAATCGGTTCCGTCATTCGACCCCGAAGAAGAACGGGTAGTGGCTTTGTCCGCCAGCATGAATCTCGATTTCAACGGTTGGCCTATTCTCCGTCACCCACTCCGTAATTGCCCGAGTGTCAGCATCGCTTGCACCCTCACCAACAATCAACGAAAGAATTTCGCTATCTTCACCAATGATCTCGTTTAACAGATTCGTGGAGGCTTCAACCAGCGTGGCGCCGATCGCACAGACACCATCACGATCAAGGCCTATCCAATCACCCTCCGCGACCTCTCCGACTGGTGTGCTGGTTGATCGGACTGCTTGAGTGACCTCACCTACGTCGACTCCCGAAGCGATCTCGAGCATCACCTTGGCGTTTTCGGTCGCGATTGCCTGAGGGTCATAGCCCAACAGTGAGGCGAACCCTTCGGGCACGGAGGTAGTTGGAACCACTACAACAGTTTTCTCTGTTTCGTCGTCAACGGTTCGGGCAACAGCCACAATGTTTGGGTTATTTGGCAAGATCACTATTTGCTCTGCTGGAGCACGCTCCACCGCCTCCAATAGTTCTGAGGTGGAAGGATTCATGCTTTGCCCACCCAACACAAGTTCCTGGACCCCCAGACTGTGAAAGATTCGTCCAATTCCCGGGGCCGGGGAAACAGCAACTACTGCACAGGGAACCTGTTGCGGCACTGCTAACTCGTCTGTTTTTCCACTCTCAGCGGCTTCGCGAACCCACCGTTCCTCCATTACTTCCTCAGCGAGGTCGGTCACCCTGATGCGTTGCGGGCGACCGACCTCGATGCCGGCCTCTATGGCCGGACCGATGGCGTCCGTGTGGATATGACAATTCCAAAGTCCGTCGCCACCAACGACGACGATTGAGTCACCAAGTCCTGCCCAAACATTCTTGAATCCCTCAACAGCTTCATCCGGGGCGTTAAGTAGGTACATAACCTCATACCGAAGTTCAGAGATCTCATCATGTCGTTGCTCACCGATTGTTGCGCTCGCTATCTGTGTTGAGTTCTCCGCTACTGGAAGGGCACGGCCGTCTAATACATGCAAAATTGCGTGCAGCAAGAGAAGAACCCCTGCTCCTCCTGCATCTACCACCCCCGCTTCGCGCAGCACAATGAGCTGTTCGGGAGTCCGTTCTAGGGCAGCTTCACCTTCTGCGAGAGCCTCTTCTACCACCTTCAAGACGGCGCCGGTTTCTGCTGCATCTCGAGCCGCTCGAGCAACTTCACGCACCACAGTCAAGATGGTCCCCTCAACCGGTTTCATGACAGCACCATCGGCGGCAACACTTGCTTCGGTTAACGCTCTGGCCAAAACGTCGCCGTCTATTTCGTCCGCTTTGGCGAAACAAGCACTCATCCCTCGCAACACCTGCGACAAGATCACACCCGAATTGCCGCGCGCCCCCATCAGAGAACCATGAGATAAGGCTGCGCATACAGCATCTCGATCATCGAAATCGACTGCTTCCATTTCCTCCAAGACTGACCCCACGGTGAGGAACATATTGGTACCTGTGTCCCCATCAGGGACGGGGTACACATTGAGTCGATTTATCGACTCCTTGTGATCTTCTAAGGCATCGTGAAATGCCGATACGACTTCCACGATCTGTCTTGTGGCCAAAAAAGAGACTGTTTCCACGGAAGCAGATAATACCGGTGACAGGCACTACCGCTAGGTGACCAAACCTAATGCCGAGGTTCCCCCCGATCCCGTCATTCACTTGCTAAGTTGTGCCCGCTTCACTAACCGACATAGGGTCGCCATAGAAGCTTGTGCCAAACTAACGAACTTCGAGTTCAGGAGTCATACCGGAGGGCAGCAGTGCAGGGTGTCGTAAAATCATATGACCCTCAGTCCAAGACGGGTGTAGTCGTCGACGATGTCGACCGCACTGAGCACGACTTGGCCTTAGACGCTCTCGAAGACTCAATCTTTCGAATGGTGCGACAGGGGCAGAGAGTCGTCTTCGACCTCAATGAACAAGGACTAGCTACTCGGCTTCGGCTGGGCAGTGAAGTTGACCTTGGTACACCTGATTGGATCACTGCCGTGGGGGGCGACGCGTGACCGGGAACTGGGGATCCACCCCAGTTGACGTCTGATACCTAACGGAGGTCAGAATGCCTGGAACGACCACCAACCAAAACCTTCTCGAGTGGGTTGATAAGTGGGCCGAAGTGCTCACTCCTGATTCCGTCTATTGGTGCGACGGCACTCAAGAAGAATACGATCAATTCACAGACTCGATGGTCGAACAAGGGACACTGATCCCCCTAAATGACGCAAAGCGACCGAACAGTTTCTTGGCGCGTTCTGACCCCGGTGACGTCGCTCGGGTCGAGGATCGAACCTTCATCTGCACTGATGACCCAGAAGATGTCGGAGCCAACAATAATTGGCGAGAACCAGAGTTGATGCGCTCTGAGATGTTGGATCTATTCCAAGGGTCGATGCGCGGACGAACCATGTTTGTTGTCCCGTTTTCTATGGGCCCGCTTGGTTCTCCAATCGCACACATCGGTGTTCAACTTACTGATTCACCCTATGTAGCAGCATCAATGCGAATTATGACGCGCATGGGACAAGGCGCGTTGGACGCATTGGGCAGCGATGCCTGGGTGCCCTGTATCCACTCTCTCGGCGCTCCTTTACTTGCAGGGGAAGACGATGTGCCATGGCCTTGCGATGCAGAAAACAAGTACATCGTTCACTTTCCTTCCACCAGAGAAATTTGGTCGTACGGCTCCGGCTACGGAGGGAACGCTCTTCTAGGCAAGAAGTGCTTTGCGCTTCGCATAGCGTCGACAATGGCGCGAGACGAAGGTTGGCTTGCTGAACACATGTTGATTGTCGGAGTCACGCCACCCGGCGGCGAAACCAAATACGTCGCGGCGGCCTTTCCTTCAGCTTGTGGCAAGACCAACATGGCAATGATGATTCCGTCACTTCCAGGATGGAAAGTCGAAACAATAGGAGACGACATTGCCTGGATGAAATTTGGGTCAGATGGTCAGTTGTACGCCATCAATCCCGAAGCTGGCTTCTTCGGAGTAGCACCGGGAACGGGTCAGGAGACCAACCCCAATGCTTTGGCGACCCTCTCTGGCAACTGCGTATTTACCAACGTCGCCGAAACCGACGATGGTGACATTTGGTGGGAAGGCCTCAGCGACGAGGCACCGGCCCGATTGATTGACTGGAAAGGCCAAACTTGGACACCTGAATCAGAACATCCTGCCGCCCACCCCAATGCCCGTTTCACAGTGCCAGCATCTCAATGCCCTTCAATCGCACCTTCCTGGGAGGACCCGGCAGGCGTACCAATTTCAGCAATTCTTTTCGGAGGAAGGCGAGCAACCACAGTCCCCTTAGTGTCAGAGGCACTCAGTTGGGAACACGGAGTATTTCTCGGATCAGTCATGTCATCTGAGAAGACCGCTGCTGCAGCAGGAACCGTCGGTCAAGTGCGTCGCGACCCGTTCGCGATGCTTCCATTCTGCGGCTACAACTTTGGTGATTACTTTCAACACTGGCTAGACATCGGCAATCAGCCAGATGCCAATCTTCCAAAGCTTTTTTATGTGAATTGGTTTCGGAAAGACGACGACGGTCGATTTATTTGGCCTGGTTTTGGCGAGAACGCAAGGGTTCTTAAGTGGGTTTTGGAACGGATCGCAGGGTCAGCCGATGCGATTGAGACCCCAATCGGAATGGTGCCTAGAACAGAAGATCTAGATGTCTCTGGGCTAGAGCTTGGATCGGAAGCGCTCGAATCTTTGCTGGCAGTCGATGCAGACGAGTGGCGAAACGAATTGTCACTCATCGAAGAACACTACGAAACGATCGGCGACAGACTTCCCAGCGAGATGAGAGTTCAATTGGAACGACTTGCTGACCGTCTCGCGAGCTGACCGTCTCGCGAGCTGGCACTACATCGTTGGTGAACGAGAGCCTGCCTACAAAAGCAGCAACGCTCGAATGCCTAGGCCCATTATAAATAGCCCTCCCCAGCCGTATAGGGCATGCAAATGTTGGCTCAGCTGGCTTCTGTAGCTGTAGAGAACTGCCACAGTGATTGCGGAGAGAACTCCGTAGAACACATGGAAGGAACCAGCGTTTCCTTCGCCAGCATTGAAGTACGTAGCTGCCAGAGTTACTTGAACAAAAACCCAGAATTGGACAAAGGCGGTCAAGCGCCACAACAACTTATT
The DNA here is from genome assembly GCA_004214275.1 of Acidimicrobiales bacterium. Taxonomy (GTDB): domain Bacteria; phylum Actinomycetota; class Acidimicrobiia; order Acidimicrobiales; family Poriferisodalaceae; genus MedAcidi-G3. The sequence continues at coordinate 12,973 of SGYJ01000035.1, forward strand.
TTTGAGTTTCGGCAACCGGATAGCTGCCAACGACCACGTGCCAACTGCCCCATTTCCTATCACGAGCACCCAGCATGCAAGCAGGTGAAGCTTGCCGAGCATCAACGTCTCAATTCGTTTGGTCCGCGAGTAGGTGCACGAACATCGTCAGGTTCTGCGCGTCGCTGTGGCCGTCGACGAGTTTCAACTCAGCCGGATTTTTGGCCGAATCATCGGTCATCGAAACGACATCGAGAGCTCTGAGGAGTCCCACTGGTGCTCCTTGATCGACCAAAGTCGCAACATCTCGGCCAATATGTCGACCTCGGAGTCCCCGTTCTTGGATAAGTGAACGGATGATTATGCGAAGAATTGCACATGCCGAGGCGGGTGATAGCTCAATTATCGCTTGTGCTTCGGCATAGAGAGGAACGAGGTTGCTAGGCAGGCCCGATGGGGCCGCCCCAGGTTCGAGTTCACGTTCTGATGTCAGGCCACCGCTCCTACATCGCGTAGTTTGACGATGTCGTCAGGGTCGTAACCTGCTGATCGCAGGACTTCATCAGTGTGTTGTCCTGGATGAGCCGGTGGTCCTTGAATCGTCTCCTGTGTCCGACTGAACCGGGGAGAGGGATTTGGTTGAGTCACGCCCGCCACCTCTGTAAACACCTCACGGTGTCTGTTGTGTGGGTGTTCTGGTGCTTCAGCCAATGTCAATACAGGGGCAAAACAGACATCTGTGGCGTCCATTATTTCGCACCATTCGTCTCTCGTCTTCGTCATGAACACTGCGCTTATACGTTCCTTCAAGTCAGGCCACGAGGTTCTCACCATTTGCGAGGCAAAGTCTTCCTCCTGATCAAGTCCCGTTAGACGCAATAACTCAGAGTAGAACTGGGGCTCAATGGAGCCGATCGATATGTATCGGCCATCGGCACATTCATAGACATCGTAGAAATGGCTACCTGTGTCAAGCAGATTTGTTCCACGCTCGTCGTTCCAGACACCTAGAGCTCTCATCGAATGGAACATCGCCATCAGACTGGCTGCTCCGTCGATCATGGCCGCGTCGACTACCTGGCCTTGCCCTGATCGCTGGGCCTCCACGACTGCGCATACCACCCCAAACGCCAGGAGCATGCCTCCCCCTCCGAAGTCACCCACGAGGTTGAGTGGGGGCACCGGTGCTTCTCCGTGGCGCCCAATTGGCTCGAGGGCCCCTGCTAGCGCTATGTAGTTAATGTCATGTCCGGCAGCCATCGCATACGGGCCTTCTTGGCCCCACCCTGTCATGCGTCCAAAGACAAGCCGAGGATTGCGGGCGAGACACTCTTCAGGTCCGAGCCCAAGACGTTCCATGACCCCTGGCCGGAAACCTTCGATAAGGGCATCAGCGGTCTCAATAAGACGCAGAACAACCTCTACTCCCTCAGGATTCTTGAGGTCAACCCCGATTGACGAGCGCCCTCGTGCGAGAACGTCAATCGGCGGATTATCTGAATCAATGCCTGAGACGTTGCCTGCACGGTCGATTCTGATTACCTCGGCGCCCATATCGCTGAGCATCATCCCGCAAAACGGTCCGGGGCCAATGCCTTGAAGTTCTATTACGCGGATTCCTTGAAGTGGACCCATACCAATCTCCCTACCTATTTCAGAAACAATCTAGTACTTGACTACAGCATGTCCCAGATGACCGGCACTCTCACCAAAGTTGGTCCTTGTTGCGTCGTTCTGAGGTTCTGTCGTATTCCAGGGCGTCGAAATCATCGGCAGCAGTCGCCTCTAACATTTGACCTGCAGACGGCACGTCGTTTGGACCCATCTGGTTATCCGCGTCCCATAGGCCGGAACGAACTAGGGCTTTCGAGCATTGGAAATACGCTCGATCAACTTTTACTTCAACCACCGTTTTGGGCGACTTTCCGTCAATCGTGAAAGTCTCGAGCAAGTCTGAAGATACTGAAATAGAAGCTCGACCATTGATACGCATTGTTTCCCCTATCCCGGGGACTAGGAACAAAAGAGCTATTCGGTTATCGCTAACAATATTCCGCAACGTGTCCAACCGATTGTTCCCTCTTCTATCCGCGAACTGGATGGTGTTCTCATCTACAACGCGAACGACACTGCCATTCTCACCCCGCGGCGAACAGTCAAGACCTTCCGATCCGGCAGTCGCCACCGCCATGAACGGTGCCGCCTCGATGAAGGCCCGATATTCCGAGTTCAGATGCGTTATTTCCTTACTGATCGACCGCGGCATAGCTGCACCATAGAGAGCCTCAAGCTGCCCTAGATCTGTGATTACGTTTTCTGGATTCAATTTGCCCGTGCCACCAATCTCTGGAAGTCAGCTAGATAATGACGCCACAACGGTTCAGGAATATCGTGCCCCATTTGATCATGGATCACTAATTCTGCGCCGGGAATGAGCGCTGCAGTTGCTTCCCCTCCATCTACCTGAACCAGTGAGTCAAGCTGGCCATGGATGACCATCGTAGGAGTCGTGACCATAGGAAGTTCTTTTACTCGCGAACCAGATGCCATGATCGCCAAAAGTTGCCAACTCTTGCCCTGCGGATGGTAGCAGCGGTCGTAGGCAGCCTCTTCAAGGGAGCGCGCCCAACTTTCGTCGTACAGTGACCCGCTATGAACTCGCCGAGCTGCAACAGCGCTATTCACGACGTCCTCGCGATCATGGCCGACAGTCACCAGTTGGGCAGCTGACTCAGGAGTTGATTGACCAACGCCGGCTTCTCCAGTCGTCGACATGACCGTAGTCATGGAACGAAGTCGATCAGCGTGATTAATCGCCAACGTTTGCGCGATCATCCCGCCCATCGACATTCCCCATACATGTGCTCGCTCCACATCCAGTGCATCCATAACTGCGACACAATCGGCAGCCATATCAGACAGGTCATAGGCAGCGGTGAAGCTCCTGACTGAGCGATCTTGGGACCAACTATCTATCAACGCCTCCATGTTCGGAGGGTCACCTGAAGTTTTTGACGACATTCCGACATCACGATTGTCCATTCGAATCACATAGAATCCGGCGTCACGGAACTTCGAAACCCAGCCGGGCAAAAAATTTATTAACTGGCTCCCCAAGCCGTTAACAAACACGAGAGCGGGGTCGGTACTGTCGCCAGAAGCCACATAGTGGAGTTCCGTTTGACGATTTCGGGCCATTCCTGCATTTTCTTGGGCCATCAGGGTCCTTTCTCTTCCAACACTTCAAATTGTTGGTCCAATCGTTGTAGTGCGTCCACCGTTCGTGATCCCCACCAAAAAAGATCTTGGCCATCAACCAGAAGAGTTGGTGCTATTGCCTCCAAGATATCTAGGTGCCGTTTCCCGAATGGATAGGGCTCGCTAGGCGCAAGGACGATGTCGGGTTCAGATGCCATAAGAGCTTCATCATCGAGTGTTGGGTATAGATCGTCGTGTTCAGAAAAGGCCACATCAATACCTAGGTGATTTAACAAAGAAACTCCATAAGTCCCAGCAGTCAGCGTCATCCAGGGTCGCCGCCAAATGGGGACAAAGGCTTTTAGACCTCGACTTTTGCGGGGGGCGTCGAGAGAATAAGACCATTGAGCCCCAACTATTGATGCCAGCCGTCCAAGTTCGGTGCCCACATCAGAGACAGATGTCACGTGCAATGACTCGACTTTGAGGTTACGACTCACGAGCTCCTGATAGTCCTCCAATCGATTTTCTTCCCGGTCAAAAACGACCAGGTCAGGAGCTAGGGCCTCGATACCGACCAGGTCAGGATCCTTTGTCCCTCCTACGTTTTCGAGCCCCGGCTGTTCACAAAATCGCGTACAGGCGATGGGTTCAATCCCCCACGCAAGCAAGGTTTCGGTCACACTGGGAACCAAACTCACCACGCGGATCGACGAGATCATGATGTGAGAGTAGACCCAACGGCGCCACGGTCCCACCTAGGCAGTAGCGTCACTAAGGTGACTGAGGCGAATACTGGCGGTGAATTTGGTTCTGCCTCGTTAAGTTCTCGTGCCCCTCAAACTGGTCTTGAGCCGTTAAGCGAAGAACAGCGGGTGGCGGTGGAATCTAACGACAGCCCGCTGCGAATTCTCGCAGGACCGGGTGCTGGTAAGACTCGCGTGCTGACTAACCGAATTGCTCGTCGAGTATTCGAAGGCAGCGCCGATGCCCGTCGCGTTCTTGCTTTGACCTTTACTCGGCGAGCCGCGCATGAACTTCGCAGTCGTCTCATCAAGATGGGGATCCGAGATTTGGGAGCGGTCGGTACATTCCACTCCACAGCATTAGCCCAAATTCG
>SGYJ01000036.1 GCA_004214275.1 Acidimicrobiales bacterium
GTGGGGAAGTGGCATCTGTGTACGCGAGGAAAGGACCGGCGGGGAGACGATCTGCCCAGCCCGTCAATTCGTAGTAACCGCCCGTGGCCGCACCCATATTTCCGAAACCAGGGATGGGCGACAAAGGGCCGCTTTGACCGAACAGCGTTGTCGAACAAACGATTAGACGTGGGTTGACTTCCAGTAGGTCCGATGGGCTTAACCCAAGTCGGTCGAGTACGCCTGCCGAAAAAGCGTTAACGACGATGTCGCATTTTGCTGCAAGATCCAAAACTACTTGCCGCGACTCGGGCACCTTCAGATTGATCTGCAAGCTTTCTTTGTGGGCATTGATGGAATGCCACTGCTGACTGTTCTCAGGGCCCTCTAAGTCCTCTGGATCCCGGCTTAAACCAGATGTACGAACCTGATCGGGTCGCGTCTGAGATTCCACTCGAATAACGCGGGCGCCGTAATACCCCAACATTCGGGTAGCGAAGGGACCCGCATACACCCACGTAAAGTCAAGAACGGTGATTCCTTCGAACGGAAGTCCCGTGCTCGTAGGATCACCCCCCAGCTCTTCTAAGTCCCGGGTTTCGTTCCGAACTTCTTCAGTGTGTTCGCCCAACAATGGTGGTTTTCCGAGCCGTTTGAGGCCTGCGGGAGTTCCGTGAGCCCAAGGGCCCGGAAATCTCACCGTAGTTTCAACCTGATCCATTTTGACTTCGTCCCAAAATTCCCGCTGAGCATAATGAGGTGTTTCAAGAACGTCTGCAGGAGTGATAACCGGAACCAGCAGAAGTTTGTCCCGTTGAGCCATCAAAAAAAGATCTTGCTTGGTGTGAGAAATAAGCGCGTTAGCGAGACACTGTGCCGTTCGCTCTGTGATCGATGCGACTTCTTCGAGACTTCGATCGGTGAGTAGATCCACCCAATCGATCTCTGTTAAGTCATCGTCCAGATGTCCTTCTTTTTGAACCCATTCGAGTAGACGTTTCGTAAACGAACCCACCAAGACACCAGGCAAAAAGGTAATTGTCACATGACCGTCAGCACACTCGTAGACAAACCGGAATTCAACCATCCCCAAGAGTTCGAACCCGCCACCAGTTCTCTGCGCAGGAGGATTGTCACACAACGAAGGGGCCAGCCATCCCTGAGCCGTCAAAATCATCGCTTCCTGAGCAGAGACATCAACATGTTGGCCGAGTCCACTGGCCTTTCTTTCGGTCAACGCAATGAGCGCTGCGCAAGCAGCTTCGGAGCCAGCGTTGACCCACACCTGAGGGGCTGAAATACGCACTGGTGCCCGATCACGGTAACCATTGAGTGACATAGGGCCGGCTGCTGCGTTAAGCGTGAGATCTGTACCGAGCCAAGTCGACTTAGGACCCTCGCTTCCGAAGTTGCTCATCGAAACCGTCACAAGGGAAGGGTTGGCAATACGCAGCGCGTCGAGGTCGATATCCATCGCCCCACACTCGATAAGTACATCGGCTGTGCACGCCAATTCCAGAAGTTGTTGGGCGTCGTCGAGTACGACCGATCGTTTGCCCCGGTTGTAGGCCCAATGTTGAAGCGAGTATTCGGGATCTTCTTCACCGTTTGCGAAGGGAGGAAGGTGACGGGAACGTTGCCCTGATGACGGCTCCACAGCAATCACGTCAGCCCCCAACTGTGCAAATAGAAAGCCTGCGAAGTGACCTCGATCATCAGTGAGATCTAGCACGCGGTAATGCGACAACATTCGAGCCCCCCGGTCTCTTAATCATCCGGAATGACGATCGTAGTGGCGACCTTTAGCGCGAGTCGACAGAACGTGCTGAACTGTCGACTTACCCCGAGGAACATATGACTAAAGAAGAAGAGAACACCATCGACCCCGTCACGGACCTTCATGATCGCCAACGACGGATTCGTGAAGATATGGGTGGAGCGGACCGAGTTACGAAGATGCGGCAGGACGGAACGCCCACCATTAGAGACCATATAGAGGGCGTATTAGACACGGAGTCGTTTCGCGAACTTGGTACGCATAGCCGATCTATGCGCCTTGAAGATCGACACAACACGCCCGGTGACGGCAAAGTTGGAGGAGAAGGCCGAATCGATGGTCGACCCGTTGCTATTGGCGGCGACGACATCACTGTCAAAAAGGGTTCTAGTGCGATTGTTGGCGGCCGACGGATGCACCGAATTTATGAACGTGCTCTGGAACGAGGCATGCCGTATGTGTACATCGGAGAAACTGGCGGAGGTCGAATCCCTGACTTAATTGGAGCCGAGGGCATAGCTGACGTAGCGCCAGACCCGGAACTCACGCAACGTAGAAGACAAATTCCGATGGCAACCATGATCGTTGGCCAAAGCTTCGGAGGTTCGTCATTTCAATCAGCGTTCTCCGATTTTGTTGTGCAGGTGCGCGGTTCGGTTTTGGCTGTCACTTCCCCAAGAGTCTTCGAAGTGGCAACCGGGGAAATTATTGGATTCGAAGAACTCGGTGGAGTTGATGTCCACTCTCGGATCACGGGTCAGATTGACATAGGCGTGGATACCTTCGAAGAAGGCTATGCCGCTGTTCAAAGGTGGCTGTCCTATCTGCCGTCTAATGCTTGGACGACTGCGCCTCGGAGCGAATTTCGAGCTGACCTCAGTCCTGATGAGTCGTTGGCTGACATGGTTCCGCTCAAGAGAACCCGCGGCTATGACATGCGCCGATTTAGCTCGGCTCTTTTGGATCCCGGTACGTTCATGGAGCTACAGCCCGGCTACGCCCGTAACCTCACCACTGGTTTGGGGAGACTGGACGGTTTCTCTGTCGGAGTTATCGGGAACAACCCCATGTTCAACGCTGGTGTCCTAGATCCCGAAGCCTGCCGGAAAGCTATTCGTCTCATGTGTCTATGCGACGCATTTAACCTTCCGGTCATCTTCTTGATGGACGTTCCGGGCTTTATGGTCGGAAAAGCTGTCGAACACGACCGAATTTTGTCGCTCGCAATTCGTTTCGTTGAAGCATTAGGCAACATGTCCACTCCGACGTTGACGGTGACACTCCGCAAAGGATTCGGCTTAGCGTTTCCGGCGATGAACGGTTCGGGTCTGGGATCGTCAGGCTTGTACTCTTGGCCCGGCGCAGAAATCGGATTCATGGACCCAGATGTTGGAGTCAACGTCGCTTACGCCTCAAGGCTTGACCAGTTGAGCCCTCAGGAGGCAGAAGCAGAGCGAACCAGAATGGTGTCAGAGATCTCTCTAGCGACATCACCATACGAAGCAGCGGGAACTCTTCGAATCGACGAAGTAATCGACCCGGCCGACACTCGAAGCGTTCTGGTCGATGACCTCCGACAACTATCTGGGCGTCGAGTGCCACCACCGGAGGCAAGACCACTGAGTTATTGGCCTACTGTTTAATGCAAGGAGCGAGGGTAACTGAATGCACTATGAGGTAACCGAAGAACAACGGAACGCATGTGCTCAAGACGGAGCTCTAGCGCTGAAGAACGTCGTCAGCGCAGAGTGGCTTGAAGTTCTCAAGGCGGGCATCGAACGCGACATCAGCGAACCCGGACCATTTTTCCATGGCTATGTTCCCGATAGCGGTGTTGGCAAATTCCACGGCAATATCAGAATCTGGGAGACCGATTCAGAAATGGAAAGATTCTGTACCCAAGGACCACTGGTCTCTTTGGCTGCGCAGTTTTTCCAGTCATCGAAGATAAATCTCTTCTATGACCAACTCTTCGTGAAGGAACCGGGAACCGAAAACCGGACTCGTTGGCACAACGACTTGCCTTATTGGCCCGTCAGAGGACAACAGATCATGTCGTTTTGGGTGGCCTTGGACACCGTAACTATTGACAGCGGCGGACTTGAATTCATAAAGGGTTCGCACCTTTGGGACAAGTGGTACCAACCCGAAACCTTCGGGAAAACCTCTGGGCACGGCGAATATGAAAGAAACCCCGAGTACATCGATATTCCAGACATTCAAGCTATGCGTGACCGCTACGAAATCATTAGCTGGGATTTAGAGCCGGGTGATGTTTACGCGTTTCACGCGATGACAGTCCATGGAGCTGGCGGAAACCTGCGGTTCGACGTTCGACGTCGCGGCTACACAGTGCGATATTGCGGAGACGACGCGGTATATGACACCCGAAAAGGCACCCAAGGTCACCTACGATCCGAATCACACCGCGACGGAGATCAACTAGACAGCGACCAATATCCCCTTGTTTGGAGCTCTAGCTAATCGGTGCTGTTTTATTACTCCAACACCTCAGCGACAGCTAGATCCGCAATCTGCTCCACGGAATAGCCCAAGAGTTCACTAAGCACCTCAAAATTGTCTTCTCCTAAACACGGCCCTCCTCGGTTTAGGACGGCTGGAGTGCGCGACATTTTCGTCCTACACGAATGAGTCCACATCGTGCCTGCGTGACTTTGAGGAACCTGGATCTGATGCTGACGGTGAGCTAGTTGAGGGTCGGAGTTAGTCCCGGCCGCATCATGCACTGGATAAGCCGCCACCCCCAGACCTTGAAGCTCTTCAGCGGCAGTAGTGCTATCGCGAACCGACGACCATGCACTCAGCCGCTCATCAATTACCGTTCGCTGTTCGCGACGTGCTGTTTGGTTGGCGTCGGAGAGGTCCTGGAGTCCCAACAAGTCGGCCAACTGTGGCCAACTTTCATCCGAGCAAGCCACCGCTAGCCATGAGTCGTTACCGTCGGCAGCGAAAACGCCATGAGGAAAAATATTCGGGTCGTCATTTCCTGCTCTTTGAATTGTTCGCCCATTGACGCTTTGGTCCAATATCGCGGGAGCTAGGTAATGCAAAGCGCATTCAGTTTGTGAAAGGTCGATGTGCTCACCGAGACCTGTTTCTCGACGTTTTTCCAAAGCAGCCATCAGCGATGAAACCACGATGCGTGGGGCCAAGTAATCGGTATAAGGACCGTACGGACCAGCGGGTGGCCTATCGGGCCAGCCCGTCAGCTCGTAGTACCCCGCTATTGCAGCTGCCATGAACCCGTAGCCGGCAAGAGTCGAATGAGGTCCGCTTTGTCCAAGCAGAGAACTTGAAAGCATAATCAAGCCCGGGTTGATTTCCGAGAGCACGTCATAACCGAAACCCAAACGACCCATAGCACCTGGAGCAAATGATTCGGTAGCAATATCAGCCCACCGAATCAGATCAAACACCACTTCCTTCGACTCCGGTTTACTGAGATCAAGACTGAGGCTTCGCTTCCCAGCGTTGTAGACGCCGTAACCCACGCTGTTATCTGGATGAGGGTCCTCATTTACAAAAGGATTCACCGTTCTCATGGTGTCGGGACGACTAGCGGTCTCTACCTTGACGACCTCTGCCCCATAATCGCAGAGGATTCGAACAGCAGAAGGTGTCGCGATTACCCATGAGAACTCAACAACCTTCAATCCTTCTAAGGGCAAAGAATCCGTGACAGGTTCTCGAATGTCGAGACTGGTAGCCCGGTCCAGTGAAATCGAATCGCTGTGTTGACCGAGAGTGGCAGGGATCCCTCCAAAATCTGCATCACTGTTCTTGAACTTCACCAGCCCACCGGGATGTTTTGCTTCGCCGCCTTTCCCATCGGGTTTGACGTCCCAAAACTCCCGAGCTTCAAGATGCTCATATTCGACAAGATCGGCAATCGTCATCGAAGGTGTAATGAGCAGATTGCGTTCCAACGCCGCATCCCACAATTCGGCTTTTGATTTCGACGCGAGGAAACGTCCGTAGGTCGCAAAGGCAGCCGCCACGACATCGAAACTCACCTCGCCAGCGAAAAGCTGGACTCCAAGACTTTCCCAGTCGATAGATATCAGGTTGTCATCTGCAGCATCTTCCTCTTCGAGCCACTCTGTGAGTCGACGAGCAAATGGAGCAAAAGCCGCTCCTGGCAAGATTACGCAGATGGTGTAGCCATCGAGGCACGGAAATAACAGCGGAATATCCATCCCGCCGAGACTGATGCCCCCAGCCATGCGGTCAGAGGCTAAAGCGTTTTCCAGAGGAGCGACGTTCTGTGGAAACCCAATGGTGAGCGATTCTTGAGCGGAGACATCTATGTGCTGACCGGTTCCGCTTCGATAACGCTCCTGCAAGGCAATCAAACTTGCAGCCGCAGCATCAGCTGCAGCGTGAAGGAAGCTGTGCGGTACTCCCACCCGAAGCGGAGCTCTGTCCGCATCACCGCTCGCATGCATAAACGAACTCCCAGCTACAGCTGTTAAGTCAGTTCCCAACCAATGCGAACGCGGCCCGGTAAGACCATAAGGAGTAATGGAAGCATGGATAATTTGGGGGTTGATTTCTTTGATGTCCTCATATGCCAGATCGAGGGAATGCAAATACCCCGGTCGCTGATCCTCGAACAAAATGTCAGCACTCTGAACTAGATCACGAAATCTCGCTTGACCTTCTTCCGATTCGATATCTAAGACAACAGATTTCTTTCCCCTGTTGTAGGCCCAATGAGTGAGGCTGAAGTCCGGATCGGGATCATCAGCAACATAGGGACCCATAAGCCGCGTGGATACTCCCCGCCGGGGTTCAACTGCGATCACTTCAGCGCCAAGGCGAGTCAGCATGTGTCCCGCGAACTGACTGATTCCATCGCAAAGATCAATAACACGGATGTGCTCTAGCATCTCCGTCCCCCCTAGTCCTCCAAGATCATAGATTCAGCACTGCTGGTCGGTTGAAACTTCTGAATTAGCAACAGCGAAGCGACAAGTTCGCCGCAGCACTTCAGATCCGAATAGCCTTGTGACATGGGCAAGGTCTTTAACGCCGGTCAGATAGAACAATATGAAACCGACGGATGGGTTTCGCCGCTCGATGTCTTTACCGGTGAACAAGTCCGCGAATGCCGAACACGCCTAGAGAAGTGGGAATCGATGCGAGGCGGCTCCCTCCCTCCACACGAGCGTTCTAGTGGACACATTTTGTTCCCCTGGATTGATTCCCTTATGAGAAATGAAAGGATTCTCGATGCCGTTGAAGATCTAATTGGGTCAGACATTCTCTGCTGGAATTCAGTTTTTTGGATCAAGGAACCGCACAGCCCCAGCTACGTGGGCTGGCATCAAGACCTCCAATACTGGGGGCTGTCTAATTCCGAGGTGGTGTCCATCTGGATAGCGCTTAGCGAGGCCAGTGAGGATGCTGGTTGTATGAGTGTTATTCCCGGCAGCCACAAAATCATTCTCGGTCACGAAGAGACCTATGCAAAGGACAACCTGTTAAGCCGGGGTCAAGAACTTGAAATCGATGTGACCCAACACCCCACTGTTGCTATGCCGCTCAAACCCGGACAGGTCTCTTTTCATAACGTTCGGACTGCACATGGCTCCGGCCCGAACACCACCGGCGACCGCCGCATCGGTCTTTCCTTTCACTACATGCCGACCAATACCGAACAAACATTGAGCGAATGGGACAGTGCTGCGTTGGTGCGAGGGGAAGACAAGCACCACAATTTCGAGCATTGCCCACAACCCGCGTATGACCTTGAACCAACAGCAGTTGACTTCCACAAACGAGCAGCCGACGCAATGAGACAAATCATTTACACCGGCGCTCACGCAGACAAGCCAACCCTCTAGGTTCGTTGAGTGCTTGATCTCCATCACGTCCACATTTTCGCAAGCAACGCGTCAGCCACTATCGAGTGGTGGCAACGCAATCTCGGTGCGGTGGTGAGCTACGACGGAGAGTTCGGAGGAGCGCGGAACATTTTTATGAAGGTTGGACAAGGCCGTATCAATATCTATGACCAGCAGCCCAGAGGAACTTCCAACGGCGCGTATCACCACGTCGGTATACGAGTTGAAGGACTTGCCGACCTGAGAGACCGCATGACTGCTAATGGTGTCGACTTTCGGTCTGACATCAGAGAGTTTGGCAACTGGCGATATTTGATGTGCTCCGCCCCAGACAATGTCCTCTTAGAGCTTTTTGAAGTTGACATCGACGACATGTCTCCCGAACTCGCTGACTTCTTTAATTTGGGCTGAAGCCGCGAGAAATGTGCAAAGCTTAAGAAATGGCAGTTGAACAACTTGACGTCGAACACCTCTTCACCCTCGACCTTCAGGTCGCTGAAGGAGCCCAAATAATCAAGGGTGGGCCACATGGCACAAGAATTATTGCAGAGGTGGCGGGTGGAACCTTCACCGGTGAACGCCTCAATGGCAGCGTCGTTTCACCAGGTGGTGACTGGGTTACGGCACGCGCCGACCGGAACATCCAGTTGGACGTCCGTCTGACCCTAGTTACCGACGACGATGCAGTGATTTTGATGCAGTACAAAGGCATCGGGGAACCTGCGGCAGGTGTGGCTAGGTCAGCACCCCAGTTTGAGACAGGTGACGAACGGTACGCCTGGCTGAACAATGTCCAAGGAGTTGGAATTGGGCAGCTACACCCTGGGGGTGGAGTGACCTACGAGGTCTACGCACTGACTCAGCTTCCCTAACGCGCTTTGGGCGACACCAACCACACAGTTGGCTCACTCAAATAAGAGCGGCTTGGAAGCACCGGTGGTTCGCCGCTTCCCAGACGCCACATTGGGATTACTGAGAATGTGGCAGCCAAAGACACGAAAATCGCGCCAACAATTGCCACCGTATAGGAGCCGGTCGCGTCAATGATGGCCCCGGCTGCGATCGGGCCGATTAGCGCGCCAACTCCAGCTGACGTGTACTGAACTCCGAGAACACCACCTAAGCCTTCAAGACCAAAAATTCCAGCCATCGCGACTGGGCTTAGGGCAACGAATCCGCCGTATCCCACACCCAGTAGCCCGGCGAAGAGCAGTAGCAGGGGATAGTTCGCTCCGGCGATCAACCACACGATGTACGCGATGGGCTGGATTCCAAAACACATGATGATCAGTGGTAGGACACCGACCCGCATGCCCAGCACTCCAAGACCAAGCCGGCCAAGGACACTACCGAGACCCAGTGAGGTGATAAGAAATGCCGCTGTGCTTGACGTGATCCCTTGCTCTTTGGCGTACTGAACCAGAAAAACGAACGGGATAAAAAGAGCAACTGACATGAGAAAGCCAGCAACGTATAGCCGCCAAAATTCTGATCTTCGGAGAGCCCGACGTGCTGCTGAAATGCTGACAGATACTGAAGCCGGCGGAGTTGGAGGCCGAAAAGAAAACAGAGCTACCACGCCATAGACGATGATGCTTCCGATCCCCATTAATTCAAAAGCGCTACGCCACCCGGCTGTGCGGATCAACCACTCTGCGACAGGAACCAAGGTCAGAGTGCCAAGTCCTATGCCAACGGTGTTGATACCCAGGGCCAGAGTCCTGTGTTTTTCAAACCAGGCTCCAGTAGCGACACTAAGAGGCACTAAGTAGGAGCCAATGCCCAACCCAACTCCGAGTCCGTAGATCAGGATTCCTGCGAACAGAGACTCGACTTGGGCGGTGAGCCACAGACCCCCACCCATGAGGAAGGCCCCTACCGCGACTAGGCGTCGAGCACCAAAGCGGTCCGCTAGCGGCCCGGCGAGCATGCCGGTCGCAAAGAAGAGAAATGTTGTGACCGAAAAGAAAGCAGCAATTCCCGACAGGCTGGCGTTGAACTCAGCGACCATCTGCTCTAAGGCTGTCGCGAACGCGTAAAAGACGCCGAATGTCCAGGTGTTGATTAGACATCCACCAAATGCCACCACCCAGCCACGACCGCTGTCGATTTCGTGAGTCCCGGCCATGAACTCACCCTAGAGCAGTCTCTAAGAATGAGGCCTGACTGAGCAGCGCTTTACGTGTCAGGATGACCCTATGGAAATCGAAAAAGGCCTTGACTATGTCCGCGACAACTCGCGAGCCGTTCTAGCGACTCGCCGTCGAGACGGTTCCCCTCAGATGTCACCTGTGAACATCGCTGTAGTTGATGAAGAAATCATCATGAGCACTAGGGAGACCGCCATTAAGACGTGGAATATGCATCGCGACCCCATCTCCTGGCTTTGTGTGTTTCCAGACAAGTGGCTTGGTCGATGGGTGCAATTGCAGTGCCGAGCAGAAATTGTGAGTCTGCCCGACGCCATGGATCTCCTGGTGTCCTACTACCGAACCCTAAGTGGGGAACATCCTGATTGGGACGATTACAAGAGGGCGATGGTCGACGACCAAAGGTGCATTATTAAGTTTGAGATAGAGACCGCCGGTCCTGACATTCAGGGTTAGCTGTCATGAATGCGAACGGCGTTAGCGACTATTTGGTTGTCGGTGCTGGCGCCATGGGCATGGCCTTCACCGACGTACTCATGACCGAAACCGAGGCTACGGTCACCATCGTTGACCGACATGGGCGACCTGGTGGCCACTGGAACGATTCATACCCATTCGTGCGGCTGCACCAGCCATCTTCGTTTTATGGGGTCAATTCGCGAGCATTGGGAGCGAACCAGAAGGATTCGATCGGCTTAAACGCTGGTTTATATGAGTTGGCCTCCGGTAGTGAGGTTGTGACCTATTTCGAGCAGGTCATGAACCAGCAGTTCCTGCCGACAGGAAGAGTCACATACCTCCCCATGTGCGAATACCTCGGGAATGGCTCAGTCAGGAATCTGGTATCGGGCGTTGAAACGACTATCGAAGCCCAAACGACCGTTGATGCGACATACATGAATGTGACAGTTCCATCGGTCACCACCCCGAGCTACACAGTGTCGCAAGGAGTTACGTGTATCCCACCTAATGGGCTGCTGAACCTTGACGAGTTCCCAGGAGACTATGTGGTGGTTGGCGGAGGAAAGACTGCGATTGACTCTTGCCTCTGGCTGCTCGGCAATGGTGTCAACCCGGATGGGATTAGATGGATCGTCCCGCGAGATCAGTGGATGTTGGATCGAGCGTCTATCCAACCTGGAGAAGAGTTCGCAGTTCAGGCCCTACTTCGTCAGGTCGAAACAATAGAAATTGTCGCTGAATCCATTTCTGTGGACCAGATGTTTGACGAATTGGTGCAAAGAGGAGCGTTGCTTCAATTTGACCATTCGGTTCGCCCAACGATGTACCGATGCTGCACCGTTACGGTCGCCGAACTAGATGAACTGCGTCGAATTCACAACGTGGTTCGTATGGGTCGGGTCCAAAAAATAGGGTTAGACCACATTGACCTTGAGCATGGAACAATTCCGACCAGCAGTGAAACAGTTCATGTCGATTGCACCGCCGATGGGTTAGCGAACCGACCGGTGCGCTCTATCTTTGAGCCCGGCCATCTGACCTTGCAGACGGTGAGAACTTGTCAACAGGTGTTTAGCGCTGCGTTCATCGCCCACGTTGAGGCCTCTTACGATGATGACACCACCAAAAACGAAATATGTAAAGTTGTGCCGCACCCCGATGACACCTTGGACTGGGTGCGAACAACGATGGACAACGCCCTCAACTCAATTCGATGGAATTCTGATCCCGATCTGAAAGAGTGGCTGTCAAATGCTCGGTTAGATGGGTTTAGCCGGGCCAAGAGAGACGTCGCCAGGGGGCCCGGCCAACAAGAGCTTGTGACTCGAATAATGGAAGCCACCCCAGCCGCATTAGGCAAATTGGATCAGTATCTGAAGGAGGGCCGCGGGTAGACGGATAGAAAGATCCGCTCTCATCGGCAGTCTTAGTGTAAGGGCCTATCAGAAGGCGTCACTGGAGACATTAGAGCCGTGGAACCAGTTAGGAAGGCGTCCACCGAAGCAGCGCATGAGCGACCTTCGGCGATGGCCCAAACGATGAGACTTTGCCCGCGCCCCATATCACCGCAAACCCAGACACCGTCTGCGTTGGTGGAGAAATCGCTGTCGCGGGCGACGTTGGATCGTTCATCGAGATCAACCCCCAATTGGGTTAACAGAGCACCCTTTTCTGGTCCCGTAAAGCCCATCGCTAAAAACACCGCATCTGCTTCTAGTTCGAAGTCTGAGTCAGCGACTTTCTCGAAGCGACCGTCTTTAAATTCAACTTCGTGGGCTGCGAGCGCTCGCAGGTTCCCTTGACCATCTCCGACAAATTTTTCAGTATTAACCGAATAGATTCGTTCTCCGCCTTCTTCGTGGGCCGAGGTTGTCTTGAACGTCATCGGAAATGTGGGCCAAGGGTTTCCGCCGGAACGTTCTTCGGGAGGACGTTCCATTATTTCAAACTGATGAACTGATATTGCGCCTTGCCTATGAGCGGTGCCAAGGCAGTCAGCTCCAGTGTCACCTCCTCCAATGATGACGACTTTCTTACCCGAAGCAGAAATGGGGACCTCGTCGACAGACATGTCCCCTTGTTGGGCTCGGTTAGCCCAAGGGAGATACTCCATTGCCTGGTAGATCCCGTTCAGTTCTCTGCCTTCTATGGGGAGGTCGCGCCATTGAGTCGCCCCGCCCGCTAACACAACGGCATCGAACTGTTCTTGCAGATCATCGCCCGTGATGTCGACGCCAACTTCGATCCCAGTTCGAAATTCCGTGCCCTCTAGTTCCATCTGTTCGATGCGTCGGTCTATATGCCGTTTCTCCATTTTGAATTCAGGGATGCCGTATCTAAGCAGTCCACCGATTCGGTCGGCGCGTTCAAAAACCACCACAGAATGTCCGGCCCGGGTCAGCTGTTGAGCAGCTGCGAGACCGGCAGGACCACTGCCTACTACCGCAACGGACTTACCTGACAGAACGCTAGGGATTACTGGCGTGACCCAGTCCATCTCAAATGCATGATCGATGATGGTTACCTCAACCTGTTTGATAGCCACCGGATCTTGATTGATCCCTAAGACGCACGCTCCTTCGCACGGCGCTGGGCAAAGACGTCCCGTAAATTCCGGAAAGTTGTTTGTAGCGTGCAGACGATCTATCGCTTCTTTCCAGCGGTCCTTGTAAACGAGGTCGTTCCAATCAGGAATGATGTTTCCAAGAGGGCACCCGCTGTTGCAGAAGGGAATGCCGCAATCCATGCACCTGCTGGCTTGATCTTTCAGATCCGTTTGATCGAAATCTTCATACACCTCGTTCCAGTCCAGGAGGCGAACAGGGACAGGTCTACGCGTCGGGGTTTGCCTTGAATGTTTTAGAAATCCGCGGATATCAGCCATTTTCCGTCACCCCTTCGCTGCTGCCATCACGGCTTCTTCAACGTCTTGGCCGTGTTCTTCTGCTGTCGCTATTGCTTCAAGAACTCGCCGGTAGTCCTTTGGCATGACCTTCTTAAAGGAACGAACATATTGATGCCAACGATCCAGAATTGTCGAGGCAACAGTGGAGTTCGTCTCGTCAAGGTGACGTCGAATGATTTCTCGAAGCGAATCCGAGTCTTCTTCGGACAGAGAACTTTCTAGATCGACCATTTCGTTGTTGAGATTGCGATGAAACTCGTCGTCGGGATCGAAAATAAACGCGACGCCACCTGACATCCCCGCACCAAAATTTCTTCCCGTGCTGCCAAGGATGACGACGGTTCCACCGGTCATGTACTCGCAACCGTGGTCGCCGACACCTTCGACAACTGCTGTGGCGCCTGAGTTGCGAACACAGAAGCGTTCACCCACCACGCCTCGAATGTAGGCCTCGCCGGCGGTCGCCCCGTACAGGATCACGTTTCCAGCGATCACGTTTTCTTCAGCAATAAAATTAGGGGAGGCGTTGCTCGGCGGTTGAAGCGTGATGCGTCCACCAGAGAGCCCTTTACCCAGATAGTCATTAGCGTCCCCGGAAAGACGCAACGTGATGCCTTTCGGGACGAAGGCGCCAAAACTTTGGCCAGCTGAACCCGTCATATTGATATCAATTGTGTCGTCGGGTAGGCCATCGCCCCCGTAGGTCTTCGTGAGGTGATGGCCAAGCAATGTTCCAACTGTGCGATTGACGTTTGAAACTGGCATTTCGATGCGCACAGGGGTGCCCTCTTGGAGCGCTGGTTGAGCCTGTTCTATGAGTTCCTGATCTAAAGCTTTATCTAAGCCGTGATCTTGACTTTGGGAGCAGAATCGATCTTGTTCCCATGGAGAGGTTGGTATGTGAAGAATGGGGGATAGATCGAGACCATCAGCCTTCCAGTGATTCACGGCGCGATTGACATCAAGACAGTCAACCCGCCCTACCGCCTCTTCGATTGAATGAAAACCAAGCTCAGCTAAATATTCTCTAACCTCCTGAGCTACATACTCAAAGAAATTGACGACGAACTCTGCTTTGCCGTCATAGCGGGCTCTGAGCTCTTTGTTTTGAGTGGCGACGCCCACCGGACAGGTATCAAGATGACAGACGCGCATCATCACGCATCCAGATACCACCAACGGCGCAGTAGCAAAACCGAACTCCTCTGCTCCCAACAAGGCAGCAACTATGACATCTCGACCGGTCTTTAATTGCCCGTCGGTTTGGACAACAATTCGATCACGTAGTCCATTTATTAGCAGGGTTTGTTGAGTTTCAGCTAAACCCAATTCCCAAGGCCCGCCAGCGTGTTTTAGTGAAGTGAGTGGCGAGGCGCCCGTGCCTCCGTCATGGCCTGAGATCAGGACGACGTCAGCTTTGGCTTTGGAGACACCAGCGGCGACAGTCCCGACTCCTACCTCCGCGACCAGCTTGACGTGAATACGCGCGTCGGGGTTCGAGTTCTTCAGATCATGAATCAGTTGCTTTAAGTCTTCTATCGAGTAGATGTCGTGGTGCGGCGGCGGGGAAATCAGGCCAACTCCAGGAGTGGAGTGACGTGTCTTCGCTATCCACGGCCACACCTTGGGGCCAGGAAGCTGGCCGCCTTCACCAGGTTTCGCTCCTTGGGCCATTTTGATTTGAATGTCATCGGAATTCACCAAATATTCCGAGGTCACCCCGAAGCGACCAGAAGCCACTTGTTTGATGGCTGACCTCCGGGAGTCGCCGTTGCTGTCTGGTGTGAACCGCTCCGTGTCCTCGCCGCCTTCACCAGTGTTTGATTTTGCCCCCAGCCGGTTCATAGCAATGGCAAGCGTTTCGTGCGCTTCAGCGGAGATAGAGCCGTAGCTCATGGCGCCAGTTGAGAACCTCTTAACAATGTCGCTGACAGGCTCAACATCATCGATGGGTATTGGACCCCCCTCATTTGGAGTCAATGTAAACAATCCCCGAAGCGTCGCTAGCTCTTCTGACTGCGTGTCTACGAGTTGGGTGTACTGTTTGAAAAGTTCGTACTGGCCCGTCCGTGTCGAATGCTGAAGCCGGTAGACAGTTTCCGGGTTGAATAAGTGAAATTCGCCTTCTCGTCTCCACTGGTACTCACCACCCGCCCACAAATCTCGATGGGCCACTTCTTCAGGATTTTCTAAGTACGCGAACTGATGTCTCAGCGCCACTTCCTCAGCAATCACGTCAAGGTCGATACCTCCTAATTTCGACGTTGTGCCGGTGAAGTAATCATCAATGAGCTGGTGCGATAGGCCTACGCATTCGAACACCTGGGCGCCTGTGTAACTAGCAACAGTAGAAATCCCCATCTTGGACATAATTTTTAAGACGCCTTTGGAACAGGCTTTGATGTAGTTCCGTACTGCTGTCTTGCTGTCAACTTCGGTGATTGCGCCTTCCTCGATCAGGTCTTCGATTGTTTCGATTGCGAGATATGGGTTGATCGCACCAGCGCCGTACCCGAGTAGCAGCGCCATATGGTGAACCTCTCGAGCATCACCGCACTCGACGACAAGCCCGACCTCTGTGCGGGTGCGATTGCGCACTAGGTGGTGATGGACCGCACCGGTGAGTATCAGTGACGGAATCGGAGCGTTGTCTGCGTTGCTGTAGCGGTCGGATAGAACGATGATTTTTGCGCCGCCGGTTATTGCTTCAGAGACCTTTGCTTGGATGTCTTCGATTGCTGTTCGCATTCCAGCGCCACCTTCGGCCACCGGGTATAAGCCGTCGATTGCAAATGACTTGAATTCAGGATGATCGTTGTCTTCGTTTAGGTACAAGACCTTCGCAAGGTCTTCATTGGAAATCACGGGGTGGGGCAGAACGATCTGACGACATGAATCCGGTCCGGGCTGCAGCACATTTCCCTCTGGACCTATAACCGAAGATGTTGAGGTGACCAACTCTTCCCGAATGGCGTCCAGCGGTGGGTTGGTTACTTGAGCGAAAAGCTGAGCAAAGTAGTCAAAAATCAATCGTGGACGTTGGGAAAGCGCAGCTATTGGCGCATCGGTACCCATGGAGCCAATTGGCTCCGCTCCTGTCCGCGCCATTGGGGAGAGCAAGATCTTCAGTTCTTCTTCGGTGTAACCAAAGGTGCGCTGGCGTTTCAATACCGACGAATGTTGAGGTGTCAGGAGGAAACGATCGGGTAGATCATCTAGATGCAACAACCCTTCTTGCAGCCAATCCCCGTAGGGAGCGGCCTCGGCGAGACTTCTTTTGATCTCTTCGTCGCCAATGATGCGTCCTTGTTCTGTATCGACCAGGAACATCCTTCCTGGTTGCAGTCTTCCCTTCTGTATGACTGTGCTTTGATCGAGGTCTAGTACACCTACCTCGGAGGCAACCACGACTAAGCCGTCGTCAGTTACCCAGAAACGTGATGGGCGCAGCCC